>USHE01000022.1 GCA_900554385.1 uncultured bacterium
GTTCCTCCTGATGGTGTCTGAGATTGATTAGAGGTATTATTTGACTGATTAGAAACATTTTTACTTTTTGCTTCTTTGCCGCCCAAAATATTATTTAAAAGCCCCATTGCATCTGCAACAGCTCCAAGTGTAGCTAATGCATTAGAAGTCTGTGAAGCTTTAGAGGTGTTAAGATTTTTCGCTTCCGTAATAACAGATGTATCCCACTTATTGTAAGAAGTCATAACTTTATTCACAGAACTTGATGTTCGTGATTTCTGCATCTGTTTAATCATAGAAGTTGTAGTTAAACTGCCTAATTTTACATCTCTTGGTGGTGTCATTTGTCACTCTCTTTCTATATATTTAAAAAATTTTCAAACAGTGAGATTTCAACAAAAGACAATTCTGCTTGCATGCTATGCTATGCTATGCTATGCTATGCTATGAGGCATTATCCCTTATCCAGCGCAGGTTTACAGCAATTTTATAAAACTTCATATTAGTTTATATTTCTTAAATATAATAAAAAAAGACCGGAATTCACCGGTCTTTTTTTGTTTATTGTAATTAAACTAGTAAATATAGCAAAGAACTTCGCCGCCGATATTTTCCTTACGAGCTTTTCTATCAGTCAACAAACCTTTACTTGTTGATACAATTGCAATACCCATACCACCCAATACTTTAGGAAGGTTTTTAGCTTTGCAATATGTTCTCAAACCAGGTTTTGAAATTCTTTCTAATTTTGAAATTACAGGATTACGTTTTTCATCATATTTCAAAGTAATTTCTAAAACTTTAAATTTTCCAACTTCTTTTACATTGTAATCAGAAATAAACCCTTCAGATTTTAACAATTTTGCTAATTCAACTTTCAATTTTGAAGAAGGGATTTCAACAGTTTCGTGTGAAACCATATTAGCGTTTCTGATTCTTGTAAGCATATCTGCTATAGGATCTGTATTCATTTTAATTTTCCTTTTTTCTTATGCCGGAAATAAATTCCGACGCTACTTACCAATTAAAGTCCGGTTCGACCTTAGCCGCCTTGACGAATTTTAGCAGTTTAGCAGAACGTATATACGTTCTCCGATTGTGCAGTAATAATGACCTTACAATCACATACGCTTATAATGCGTATATCCCTGTTTTGCAGGGGGAAGTGCTTTTACACCTACCAACTAGCTTTTGTAACACCAGGTAACAAACCTTGGTGAGCCATTTTTCTCAAACAGATTCTGCACAATCCGAAATCTCTGTGGTAACCGTGAGGTCTTCCGCAGATGCTGCATCTGTTGTGCAATCTTACTGAAGGATATTTTCCTTTAGCAGCAAGTGCTTCACGTCTGAGTTCTTTGTTTATCATCGCTTTTTTAGCCATGAATTTCTCCTTTGTTCTTTTGGTTGTTTATCTTAAAATTTTTGGATTAAAATCCGTTATTTGTTCATCCCTTTGAAAGGCATACCTAATAATCTCAATAATTCTCTTGCTTCATCATCAGTTTCAGCAGTTGTAATAATTGAAACGTTCATACCTTTTACAAGATCAACTTCTTCATAAGTAATTTCAGGGAATAATGCTTGTTCTTTCACGCCTAAAGTATAGTTACAACGGCCGTCGAAAGATTTTGCACTGCTGCCTCTGAAGTCACGAATACGAGGGAATACAACGCAGATTAATTTTTGTAAGAAATCATACATTCTTTCGCCTCTGAGTGTAGCCATAGCACCAACCGGCATACCTTCTCTTAATTTGTAAGTAGCGATTGATTTTTTAGCTTTAGTGATAACACATTTTTGACCTGCAATTTTAGTCAATTGTGCTTCGATAGCTTCAGCAATTTTTGAGTTGTGAGAAGCTTCACCTACACCCATATTTAAAACAATTTTATGAAGTTTCGGAATTTGCATATCATTTTTGTATCCGAATTTTTCTTTCATAGCTTGTTTTACTTCTTTATCATATTTGGTTTTTAAGCTTTCTGTTTTAGTCATTTTCGTATTTCCTTAATTCTGGGACGATTAATAATATTATACATTAAGCGTCTAATTGTTCACCACATTTTTTACAAACACGAACTTTTTTGCCGTCAACGACATCGTGTTTGATCCTTGTCGGTTTTTCGCATGCAGGGCATACAACCATAACCTTAGAAGCATCCATTGGAGCTTCAAGCTTGATTAAACCGCCTTGAATTCCTGCCATAGGCTGAGGTTTTTGAGCTTTAGTCACCATGTTAGCACCTTCTACGACAACTTTGCCTTCAGAAGGGTTAACTTTTTTAATGTTGCCCATTTTACCTTTATCCTTGCCGGAAGTAACGATAACTCTGTCACCGTTTTTTACATGCAAGCTTTTTTTATTTTTATCTGTCATTTCTAAAATTTCTCCATTATTTTTGTAAATGTGAAACAAAATTCGACCTTATAATTTTGTTTCGAGTTTCTTTGATTTTCTTTCGTCATTTAGTCCTGAAACAAGTTCAGGGCTATCTACATTCAATGGCTCGCTTCCGCTTGCCAGAATTAGATAACTTCCGGAGCCAAAGAAACTATTTTCATATAGCCTTTGTCACGAAGTTCACGTGCAATTGGTCCAAATACACGAGTTCCTCTAGGGTTTCCGTCTTTGTTAATAATTACAGCTGCGTTTTCATCAAATCTGATAACAGAACCGTCTGCACGTTTAATATCAGCTTTAGTTCTAACAACAACAGCTTTTACAACTTCACCCTTTTTAACTGCCATATTTGGAGTTGCGTCTTTTACGGAAGCAACGATTTCATCGCCAACTGCCGCAAATTTCTTATTTGAGCTGCCCATAACACGGATACATAAAAGTTGTTTAGCACCTGTATTATCTGCTACTTCTAATCTGGTTTCTTGTTGTATCATTTTTACTTTCCTTATATTTAAGTAATTTTACTGTTTTTGCCTCTCATTACTCTTTGGTAATGCTGCAAACCTTATCGGGTTTCATTTGAATCCTGAAACAAGTTCAGGACAAAATATTTGTATATTTTGCAAAGCAAAATAACAACTATCTTGCTTTTTCAACTACTTCAGACAATGTCCAACGTTTTCCGCCGGAAATAGGTCTTGATTCAACGATTCTTACAGTATCGCCTTCGCCGCAGATGTTGTTTTCATCGTGAGCTTTGTAGTTTTTGTTTGTTTCAATAATTTTATTGTATTTTGGATGTGGTTCGTAATCAGCTACTCTAACAACAATGGTTTTATCCATCTTGTTGCTGACTACTATTCCTTGTCTTTCTTTTTTAGGCATTTATTATTCTCCTTTAGAAACCTGGCCTAACCCTGATTAACGGGTGAAGCTGCTTGGCTTCCTTTTTCTTTTATTACAGTTTTTGCTTGAGCGATTAAGCGTTTTGTTTTTGAAACAAGCGCTGTATTTTCCAATTTGTGAGTTGAAAGTTTAACTTTACAATCAAATAATTGTTTTTTCCATTCAACTATTGAAGCTTGGAGCTCTTCAACTGTTTTTTCGCGCATTTCACTTAATTTCATTTTATATTTTCCTTTTTATTAATTGTGCAGTTTACTTTGCTTCCAACTTAGCTTTTTCAACAACTTTCACTTTGATAGGAAGTTTTTGAGCTGCTAATTCCAAAGCATTAACGGCTACACTTCTATCGAAGTATTCAAGTTCGAAAAGAATTCTGTTTGGTTTTACAACCGCTACCCAGTATTCCAAGTTACCTTTACCAGAACCCATACGAGTTTCAGCAGGTTTTGCAGTAATCGGTTTATCCGGAAAGATTTTAATCCAAACGTTACCGCCACGTTTGATTTCACGAGTCATTGCACGACGAGCGGCTTCGATTTGTCTGGAAGTAATCCATCCAGGTTCCAAAGCTTGAAGTGCATAGCTTCCGAATTCGAGTTTTGTACCTCTTGTTTCGTGACCCTTCATTCTGCCTTTCATCATTTTGCGGTATTTAGTTTTTTTAGGCTGTAACATTTTATTTACTCCTGTTAATTAGTTTTCTACTTAATTTGACTCAGGTAACTATTCAGCAGTTTCGATTGCTCTGCGTTTAGGGCGTCTTCCGCCTTTATCAGAATCATAACCAGATATTGCTTTGATATTTTGGTCTGCTTTTTCACCAGGCATTAAGATACCTTTGAAAATCCAAACTTTAACACCAATTTTACCCATAATAGTATCAGCTTCTGTAAAACCGTAATCTACGTCAGCTCTAAGAGTTTGAAGCGGAATTCTTCCTTCTTTTGCCCATTCTGAACGAGCAATTTCAGCACCGCCCAAACGTCCTGATACCATTACCTTAATACCTTGAATGCCGGCTCTCATTGAACGCTGCATAGCTTGTTTCATTGCACGTCTGAAAGCAACACGTTTTTCAAGTTGTTGGGCAATATTTTCTGCAACCAATTGAGCATCTGCGTCAATTCTTGCAACTTCAACTACGTTAATAATAACAGGTTTGCCGATATATTTAGAAACTTCTTGTTTAAGTTCTTCAATACCTTGTCCGCCGCGACCAACTACAATACCTGGCTTAGCTGTAACTACTGTTATTGTTGTATTTTGAGCCTTTCTTGAAATCAAAATTTTTGATACACCGGCTGCATATAATTTTTTCTTAACGAATTTTCTGATTTTATCATCTTCTTTAACGAAGTAACGATAATCTTTGAACTTAGCATACCATGAGCTTGCCCAAGCTTGGATTATGCCTACTCTAAATCCGGTTGGATGTGTTTTTTGTCCCATTTTTTATACCTTTTGTTTTCTACCTTCTACTTATCACTAACTTTTAATGTTAAGTGTGATGTACGTTTAAGTCTTTTATAGATACGACCTTGAGCTCTTGGTTTACCACGTCTCAAAGTTTGGCTTTCATCAGCAAAAATTTCAGAAATTTTCAAAGATTCAGCTGATACGCCAAATTGTTCTTGAGCATTTGCAACAGCAGCTTTCAAATTCTTTTCAACTACTCTTGCTGCAAAATAAGGCATAAAACGTAACATATCTTGAGCTTCAAGAACTTTTTTGCCGCGAACTTCGTTAATTACACGACGCAATTTTCTTGCTGTCATTTTAATATCAGTTTGTTTTGCTTTAGCTTCCATTTTTACATTCCTTATTTTCTTTTAGCAGTCTTATCTGAACCTGCGTGTCCTTTGTACATTCTTGTAGGTGCAAATTCACCTAATTTGTGTCCAATCATTTGCTCTGTAACATAGACCGGTACGTGAGTTTTACCGTTATGAACAGCAATTGTATGACCTAACATATCAGGTACAATCATTGATGCTCTTGACCATGTTTTGATAACTTTATGTTCTGAATTTGCATTCATTTTAGCTATTTTTTGTTGTAGAGCTTCTTCTACGTATGGACCTTTTTTTAATGAACGTGCCATTAATTTCTCCTTTATTTGATAGTTTTCAGGGAGAAGGGGGAGCCCCCTTCATACCCGATTATTTTTTACGTCTTCTTACAATCAGTTTATCTGATGCTTTACCGGCTTTTCTTGTCTTATAGCCAAGAGCTGGTTTACCCCAAGGTGTTTTAGGGTGTCCGCCAGGACCGGTTTTACCTTCACCACCACCGTGAGGGTGATCGCAAGGGTTCATTGTCACACCACGTACGGTTGGTCTGATACCCAAATAACGAGTTCTACCTGCTTTTCCGATAGAAAGGTTTTTGAATTCTGAGTTACCTAATGTACCAACTGTTGCCATACATTCTTTTCTTACCATTCTCATTTCTGAAGACGGCAATTTGATGGTTACGTAGTTACCTTCTTTAGCCATAACCTGTGCGTCATTACCTGCTGCTCTTACCATAACTCCGCCACGACCAGGGTTAAGTTCGATATTGTGAACGTTAGTACCTAACGGAATTAATTCAAGAGGAAGTGCATTACCTACCTGAACTGGAGCATCCGGTCCTGATACGATAACATCACCTACATTTAAGCCTTCAGGTGTTAAAATATATCTTTTTTCACCATCTGCATAGAATACCAATGAAATTCTTACATTTCTGTTTGGATCGTATTCAATAGTTTTAACAGTTGCAGGTACGCCGAATTTTTCACGTTTGAAATCAATTACACGGTATGCTCTTTTTACACCGCCGCCTTTGTGACGACAAGTAATTCTACCGGTATTGTTTCTACCTGCAGTTTTCTTTATTGGTTTTAAAAGTGACTTTTCCGGAGTTGAAGTTGTTACTTCTTGGAAATCGCTTTTTGTCATTCCTCTTTGACCCGGAGATGTCGGATTTAATTTTCTTATTGCCATTTTAAATTTCTCCTTTGTTGGCTTTTGTAATTTCTTTAGGGACTTGTGCCTGACGCCCCTTACTCTCGTTGATAATTAACTAAACTCCAACGAGTTCTTCAATCGGATCTCCTTCGATAGTCACGATTGCTTTTTTAGAACTGTCAGTTCTTCCGAATTTATATCCCATTCTTTTTGTATGAGATGGCATATAAACAGTTCTTACTTTTTTTACTTTTCTTCCAGGAAAAGCTAATTCGATTGCTTGTGCAATTTCAACTTTTGTAGCGTCTTTATCAACTTCAAAAGTGTACTGACCCATTGCTGTTGCGCCTACTGATTTTTCAGTGATTAAAGGTTTTTTAATCAAATCGTATAACTTTTCTGTATTTGTTCTTTCTTTACTCATTATTGTAACCTTTCAGTTAATTCATTAACAGCAGCTTCTGTCATAATTACAGAAGCAGCTTCCAGTAAATCTTTCACATTTAAGTTTGACGGTAAAATCAATTTTACGCTTGGGATATTTCTTGCAGAAAGTTCCAAGTGTTGATTTTCAGCAGCTTTTGTATCAGCAACGATTAATACTTTACCGCTTACGTTCAATGATTTTAACGCCGCAACCATCAATTTTGTTTTAGGTTCAACGATTGTTGAAAAATCTTTAACAACGATTAATTGGTCTTGTCTTGCTGATAATGCAGATTTAAGAGCCAATTTTCTTGCTTTTTGAGGCATATTGAAAGCGTAATCTCTTGGTTTAGGACCAAACACTACGCCGCCGCCAGCAAACAATGGAGAACGGAGAGAACCAGCTCTTGCTCTACCAGTACCTTTTTGTTTCCAAGGTTTTCTGCCGCCGCCTGCTACTTCTGCTCTTGTTTTACAAGAAGCTGAACCTTGACGGGCATTGTTTAATTGTCTTCTCAAAGCCAAGTGCATTACGTGCAAATTTGGTTCAACGCCGAAAACAGCTTCGTTCAAAGTGATTTCGCCTAATTTTTCTCCATTTGTACTTAATATTTCTTTTGACATTTTATTTTCCTTATCCTTTCTTACCTCTTGCTGGTTTAATATTTAAACCGCTTTATGTGGCAAGTTAATTATGTTAATTCCTTATTCGGGCTTATTTGCTTCTAAAAGCAAAAATCCACTAGTTCCATTTTGTTCTTGTCGGAACGATTGTTACCAATCTGCCTTCGCAGCCAGGAACTGAACCTTTTACCAATACTAAATTCTTTTCAGCATCAACTTTAACTAATTTTAATTTAGTAATAGTAACTCTTTCGTTACCCATGTTACCAGCCATTCTTTTGCCTTTGATAACACGGCTTGGAGTTGTACCTGCACCGATAGAACCAGGTTCTCTGTGGTTTTTAGAACCGTGTCCCATTGGACCTCTGCCAAAGTTCCATCTTTTTACTGTACCTTGGAAACCTTTACCTATTGATTTTCCTGTTACATCAACTTTTTCTACATTTTCAAGAACTGATAATTCGATTTTATCGCCTACTTTGTAGTCTTGAGGATTCTCAACTCTGAACTCTTGAAGATGTCTGAAGTTTTCAAGATTATTCTTTTTGAAGTGACCGATTTCTGCTTTTGTTAAGTGTTTTTCTTTAGCAGCAATTGTACCAACCTGGATAGCATTATAGCCGTCAGTTTCAACAGTTTTAACCTGAGTTACAACGATGTCGTCAACTTTGATAACGGTTACAGGAATAGCCAATCCTTGTTCGTCAAAAATTTGTGTCATTCCAAGCTTTTTACCTATTACACCTAGTGTCATATTTTTACCTTTCCTGCTCCTCCTACTTGGTGCGGACATAATTCCACCCCTTATTCGGATTTGCATTTTCTCTTGCGAGCGCTACGTCTTGCTTAATTACTTTACCTCTCGGGGACTTACACCCCACAACCTTTCGGTTGTTCCGATTGTAACCATTCTGTTGATAGTTCAATCGGTCGCAGTTCACATTATATGCATAATGCTTATTTAATTTTCAAATGCCGGTTACTGAAATTACAGTTTAACTTCAATATCAACACCAGCAGGTAAATCTAATCTGCTTAACTCTTCAGTTGTCTGTTGAGTTGGTTCGTATATATCGATAATACGTTTGTGTGTTCTTAATTCAAAGTGTTCACGAGATTTTTTATCAACGTGTGGTGAACGAAGAACGCAATATATACGTCTTTTTGTAGGTAAAGGAATCGGGCCTGCTACTTTAGCATCTGTTCTTTTTGCAGTTTCTACGATTTTGTCTGAAGATACGTCAATCAATTTGTGATCGTAAGCTTTTAAACAAACTCTGATTCTTTGTCTTTTTGTGCTTGCCATTTTTATTCCTTTTCTTTTCTGTATTACTACACAATTTGGGGAGTTAAAAAACACGCCGCCCCTGCGTCATTGCCTGAATCTAGCTATTTATAAAAGATTTCGGTATTTGTAAACATACTATTCCAAGCGTATCAATCGTATTACAAACATAAATGCCTGTCAACCGAAAATTTGCGCCTTTGTTTCAAATTTGTTACATTAAAAAAGCTGCTTGCCGAGAGTGCGCAAATTTTACAAAATATTACAAAAAGCGGTCTAAAAAATGACCGCTTTATTATTGGAAAATATATTTATTTTTCAATTTTTTCTGAATCTTCATCGGCTTCTTCTTCAGCATTACCGCTAGTTTCTACAGCTTCTTCTTCTGAAATTTCTACCTCAGACTCATCATCAACCGTTTCACTTTCTTCTTCCTCGTCACTATTTTCATCTGAAACTTCTGCTTCATCTTGCGCTTCAGCTTCTTCAATTTCAGATTCCTCTTTCGCACGAAGTACAGGAATTGAAAGCATCAATGCCATTTGATTACCATCTTGTTCAAAATTTAATTCAAGAGCTTCTTTATCCATTTCTACGTATTTAGATAGAAGTTCAATAAGCTCCTGTCGCATACGCTGCAATAGTTCAGGGGTCAAATTGGTTCTGTCCTGCATTAAGACAACCCTCAATCTGTTACATGCGACATCTTTTGCATTTTCTTCTTTCTTTTCTGTTTGGCGGAAGAAGCCCAAAATCGTATTATAAAAATCTGTAAAAATTTCTTTCATCCTACTTCTCCTTACCAATTAAACCTGAAAAAAACTTTTTTACTTTTCCAAGTATGCTTGTATCTTCTTCAAGATTTAAGAAAGGAACATCTTCTCCGATTATTCTTCTTGCGACATTGCTGTAAGCTTTGCCTGCTAGGGATTTTTCATCATTAACAATAGGCTCGCCTTTGTTAGTTGAAGTAATAATACCGGTATCTTCCGGAATTATACCTATCAAATCGGCTGAAAGTATTTCTACAACATCTTCTACACTCATCATATCGTTTGATTTAATAAGATTTGGACGAACTCTATTTAATAGAAGTCTGTAAGATTTAATTTCTTCTCTTGCTTCCAAAAGTCCGATAATTCTATCCGCATCACGAACAGCAGACATCTCTGGAGTAGTAACAACGATAGCTTCAGAAGCTCCTGCCACTGCATTTTGGAAACCTTGTTCTATACCTGCCGGACAGTCAACAAGAATAAAATCAAACTGTTTTTTCAATTCTTCACAAATATTTTTCAATTGTTCTTCAGTAACTGCAGTTTTATCTCGGGTTTGAGCAGCAGCAAGAAGACATAAATTAGGATTCTTTTTATCTTTCACCAAAGCCTGTTTAAGTTTGCAGCGTTCTTCTACAACATCAACAATGGTGTAAACAATTCTATTTTCAAGACCAAGTAAAAGGTCCAAATTTCTTAATCCCAAGTCAGTATCAATCATAACGACTTTTTTTCCGGCACGAGCCAGCGCAGTACCAATATTTGCATTGGTAGTAGTTTTTCCAACTCCACCTTTACCGGATGTAATAACTATTACTCGACCACTCATGGTTTCTCCTTTTATTTCCTTCGCTTGTGCTTGATTTGGTTCTAAGCATAATGGCATATCTTATCCTCCCCAGCACTTACGCTTCATGTAATTTGTAAATCATAATATGTTTTTTATAAACCCTTGCTTCTTCCGGGATATAAGCATCCGACCTTTGAACATAAGGGGTATTCACCGTATCCGGACGTCTTGCAAAAATATCACCTATTCTTAACTGAATTGCATTCAATTTAAGCGCACGGATTTTAGAATAAGTATTACCGTCAGAACCTGCGTGAGCAATACCGCCCAATATTCCCCAGACCGTAATATCTCCTTTAGCTACTATTTCAGCCCCCGGATTTACATCGCCGATAATAACGATATTTCCTTCCGATGAAATACTCTGACCTGAACGCAATGTTCTATGAATATAGAGAGTAGGTAATTTTTCGGTTTCTTTGTTGTATTTTTTTATCTCGTCACCGTCAAATCCGTCTTCAATTTCAACAATCTCAATTTCTTTGTCTTCAGCTGCCTGATTGGAGACTTCATCTTCTTCAGGGTAACGTTCTTCAAAATCACCGTCCCCGAAAATCTTATCCAGAGCTGTTTCCAATTCAACATTCACATTTTTATTTTCATCTTCTTTGGCGTTTATGTCCAAAGCCGGAACAACATTTTCAATCTTGGAAATTTTGATATCTAAATCGTTCGCAGCTTCTTCTGTTATTTTTGAAGAAGTTTGGATAAATTCAATTTCAGAATCCATTGTTTCAATTAGAGCTCTCACACTTATAAGTTCAGAGATATTCAAATTAACATCCCCTAATTTTAAGCATACTTTTTTGTTTTTAGCTTCCGGCATATCGAGAATTCTGCTTAATTCATAAATAATTTCAGAAGTTTTCTGAGCATTAGCTAAATCAACGATAAAGCCGTTTTCTACATATCCCTTTTCCATCACAATTCCTTCCTGATAATCAGCGTTATTCCATGACCATACACGAAAAAAATTTCAACTTCAACGAATTATTTCAAATTGTAATGTTAATTTACGCAACAAGAGAAACTCTGAAATTATCAATCCGCTGAGACAATTCAGATTTTGTAATTTGTCCGTCCTTGTTAATATCAAGCCCAGGATTCCAATCGTAATATTTTTCGCCTTTAGTTGTCAAAACTTCTCTATTGGCACGTCCCGGAAGGAAATTTATTGCATATAAATCTGCGGCAGAAAGTCTTGCATCAGATGAAAAACTATATTTTTTTGCAATCTGCAAATACTTTTCCACATAATCAAGTTGTTTCACTGCATCCATAGATTTTAACTGTTCTTTTGTAACTGGAACCCCATGATTATTTAATTCTTTTATTGCTATATCTGTAAATTGGATTAAGCCAACAGCACCTTTTCCGGATTTATTCAAAGCAGAAGCATCCAAGCCGGATTCCGCATTCATAACAGACAACAAATCATTAGGGTCACAGTTCAAACTTTTTGCAACCTTTTGAATTTTATACATAAAATCAGGATTTGCTTTAAGCTCCTCACCTTTTCCACCTGAACTTTGACTTTGAGCAGCATTACTGCTATCAAAACTATTACTTTCAGCATTATCCTGTAATGATAATGTATTCTGGAGATTTTGAAGTGCCTCTTGAGAACTGCTTAACATATCGTTAATAGAAAAAGACGGCTGACTTCCAATCAGAGATTGAGAAAGTACATTATTATAGTTATATGCATAAATATTCTGATACTGCCCCGGCATATAAAAATTCATCACTGACGGAGTTTGAAAAATATTACCCATCATTGAATAAGCACACATAGCAGAAGTATATCCCTGCATTGCCCCAAGCATAAAAGGATTAACCATAGGACGGCAGCAGCATCCGAAACCGCCAAATCTAAAATTATTACCAAATAAAAAATTCATTCCGTACATAATTTTCCCTGTTAATCCCCGTATATTAATAAAGTATTTTCTACTGGAAAAATTGATATTTATAACGGCACATGTAAAAAAATATTAACAATTTTTATTATTAACTTATGTAAAAATTTATTTTTATTGTATTATTGATAAAGGGTAAGAGAATATTATGTTTAATGAAACGAAAACACACGAAATCACAGTCGACGTTGTAATTTTGACTATTATCAACAATGCAATTCAAGTACTACTGGTAAAAAGACCTAATGAACCTTTTAAGGATAAATGGGCTATACCCGGTGGTTACGTAAGGTTATCAGAAAACCTTGATCAAGCTGCATTAAGGGTGCTTAAAGAGCGTACAAACGTAGATAACATCTATCTAGAACAGCTTTACACCTTTGGCGACCCGCTTCGCCACCCGAACGCAAGGGTTATAACATGTGCATATTTTGCGCTGGTTAGAGCCGAAGATATGAAGATAGTATCATCTCCGGAACTTGGCTGGCACAAAGTTTCAAGCCTTCCGCCTCTTGCTTTTGACCATAAAGAAATTATTGAATATTCTCTGAAAAGAACCCGCGAAAGATTAGAAATTTGTCCTGTTTGCTATCAGTTACTAAACGAGAAATTTACCCTGACTGAAATGCAAAAATCTTATGAATTGATAATGGAAAAGAAACTAGACAAACGTAACTTTAGGAAAAAAGCTCTTGCAACTCAAGGGTTAATTGAATTGGATGAGTATACAAAATCATCTTCAAAACGCCCTGCAAGACTCTATACGTTTGAAAATATTCAATTAAACTCCAAAAGGGCGCATTTCATTTCTAACAAAAAAAAGGAGAAAAAATAAAACATGGTTACATTTATCTGGCTATTACAAATAATTTCATCAGTAATGCTTATTATATTAATATTGCTTCATTCCCCGAAAGGCGATGGAATTGCGGGAATTGGCGGAGCATCTCAGATATTTTCTTCACAAAAAAGTGCAGAAAAAGGATTAAACAAAATTACAGCAATTTTTGCGGGGATTTTTGTTGTTTGCACTTTCCTTTTAGGTTTTGGAATTATCAAATAAGAAAGAAGTTTTCCCTTGGAAATCTTTTCACGTAACAGCCTTTACTGGGGCGAAGAAAACCAGAATATCCTGAAATCAAAACATGTCGCAGTATTTGGACTTGGCGGTGTGGGAGGATTTTGTGCAGAAAGTTTAGCCAGAGCAGGAATAGGCGAAATGACAATAATCGATTTTGACACAGTTTCTGCTTCAAACATTAACCGACAGATTGTTGCACTTCATTCTACTGTCGGCAAGCGCAAGACCGAACTCTTTGAAGAACGCTTAAAAGACATAAATCCTAATATTAAATTAAACGTTATTAACGATTTTTATACTAATGAAGATTTTGAAAACATTGATTTTGCTGCTGATGCAATTGATACAATGCGTTCAAAAATATCGTTACTGGAAACTTGTATAAACAGAGGTATTCCTGTTATCAGCTCCATGGGTGCAGGAAATAGAATAGACCCGTCAAAATTATACATCAGTGACATTTCTGAAATTGAAAACAAAAATGCACCATTTGTTTCAAATATAATTTATCAATTAAAAAAACGAGGAATAGAAAAAGGGATTACAGTTGTTGCAAGCAGAGAAAAACCTTTTGTGAGAGAAAAAATTTCAGAAACGGAAAAAGTTACAACCCAAAACGGAGAGGAAATTGAATTCACAAAAATTACACCTGCTTCAACTCCATTTGTTGCAAGCTGTGCTGGAATTTTTATGGCATATTATATAGTGAGTAAATTTATTAAGCAATAAAAAACAGATCATTCTGAACTTGTTTCAGAATCCAGAATAATAAGGATGAAATAAATATGAATATATTGATAACCGGAGCATCAAAAGGAATAGGAAACGCAATCGCAAAAGAACTTCTAAATCTTTGCAATATTTATGTTACCGGAAGAAACGAAGAAGCACTGAAAACTATTGAAGCAAAAGCTTATTGCGTATGTGATCTATCTCAAAATATCACTCCGCTTGTCGATTTTATCAAGGAGAATAAAATAGATGTCTTAATTAACAATGCAGGCGAATACATTTACGGCTCAATAGACTCAGCCGCAAGTAACGATATTGAAAGAATTTTTGCAACAAATCTGATAACCCCAGTAAAACTGATATCGTCAGCAGTACCATACATGAAAGAGATTAAATGGGGCAGAATAATAAATATAGGTTCAATATCCGGAATAATGGGCGAAGCCTACGCAAGCCTTTATTCCTCAAGCAAAGCAGGTCTAATGGGATTAACAAAAGCCCTTGCCCTTGAACTTGCGGAATATAATATTACCGTAAACACAATTAACCCCGGCTGGGTGGAAACTGAACTTGGAATGAATTCTATTGATGACAGCGAATTCTCAAAAGAAGAAATTATCGATTGTATACCGCAAAAAAGATTTGTAAAACCTGAAGAAGTAGCGAAACTTTGCAGATACTTAATCTCAGAGGATGCGAAAGGGATTACAGGACAGGGCATAAACCTTTGCGCAGGTCTTAGTGTCGGGATATAATATTGAAATCAAATATAAAATAGTTTATAATAAAGAAAAAGAAAGGAGAAACCATGAAAAAGCTTGATATCACTGCATTACATCGAGGGGGGGGGGGGCAGACATAGAGCCGGCGGACTTTTTAACCAATAGGAATTAACCCCACACAAACCATTTAAAAATGCCAATGTTTTAAAAAATTAAAGGATTATAGATTTTTTAGCAGATATGACATAAAA
>USHE01000023.1 GCA_900554385.1 uncultured bacterium
TATTGATATTAAAGAGTTTCAATCCTGTTCTTCTCTTTCTGTTTGCACGTTTGTATATTTCAATTCTAAACTATTTTTTATAATTTTTCAATAACTAAAAATATGATATAATAACAAGTATGAATGAGAATTTAAAACAAACATTAAAGCTTCTCCCTTCACTACCTGGGTGTTACATATATTATAATAAAGACAATGAAATAATTTACGTTGGCAAGGCAAAAATTCTCAAACGCCGTGTGATGAGTTATTTCAACAAAAAACACCATGACAGTGTGAAAGTTCAGGTGCTTGTTTCCCAGATTGAGCGGATGGAATACATCATTACCAACACTGAGGTAGAAGCCCTCATTCTCGAAAGCCATCTTATAAAAAAACATAAACCTAAATATAATATTTTATTAAAAGACGACAAAAAATATCCGTATTTTTTAATTACAGATGAAGATTTTCCAAGAATAACAGTAGTAAGAAAAAAGAACATAAACCCTGAAAAAGGTCGCTATTATGGACCTTACACGGATATTCGGGCAATGTACTCGACTCTTGATTTTTTGAAAAAAATTTTTCCGCTGAAACAGTGCAAAACCCCAAAATTCAAAGACCGTCCGTGTCTTTATTATCAAATAGGACGCTGTATGGCACCTTGCCAGAATAAAGTTACCAGCGAAGAATACAAAAATATTGTGAAACAGGCAGAACTTTTTCTCGCAGGTAAACAATCCGAACTTATGGCGCAACTAATGGAACAAATGCAAAAATACGCCGCGTCCGAACAGTTTGAAAAAGCGGCACGACTTCGTGACAGCTACAATGACTTGAAAAAAACACTCGAAAAACAAAAAGTCGTTTACGAAAACACGAAACTTAATGAAGACATAATCTCCATGCTAAATGAAGACGGAATTTTTGCCATTGTAATCCTCATGATTAGAGAGGGCAGACTTATCGATAAAAAAGATTTTGTCTATGAAGTTGAGGAAGAAGACAAGACAGAATTTTTCGCAACATTCTTTAAAGAATATTACAACACGCTCGCTCTCGAATTTCCAGACAAAATTATATCAAATGAGTTGGAAAATGTCGGAGAAAAACCGCTTTACGAAGAATGGCTGGAAATAATTGCACACAAAAAAGTTCGGATAAGTTACGGTAAATCAGCACAGGGCAAAGAACTCCAAATGCTTGCAGATAAAAATGCACGCGTTGTATTAGATAATGCCAAAATCAAAAAAATGGTTAAAATCAATGAAGATTTTAACGAAATCGGTTCATATCTCGCAGAAAAATTACGCCTTAAAAATTTTCCGCACAGAATGGAATGCTACGATATTTCACACATTCAGGGGACAAACACCGTTGCGTCAATGGTTGTTTTCATAAACGGACTGCCTAAAAAATCAGAATACAGAAAATTCAAAGTCCGCACAACCGAGGGAAAACCTGACGATTTTCAATCTATGAAAGAAGTTCTCACGCGCAGAATATCGCATTTAGGCGAAAAAAAATGGGAAAAACCTGATTTAATGATAATTGACGGTGGTAAAGGACAATTATCCAGTGTAATGGAAATTATCGAAGGGCTTGGCGTAAGGGATATTGATGTCGTGAGTTTGGCAAAACGCAACGAAGAAGTTTTTCTCCCGCATCAATCAGACTCTGTACTTCTTCCACGAGATTCCGGTGCATTATTCCTGTTCCAGAGAATTCGTGATGAAGCGCACAGGTTCGCAATAACTTATCACAGAGATTTACGCTCAAAGGCATTGAAAAATCCTAAAAAATAATTACTTCAACGGTCTTATGTAAGTATAGTAAACCGCCTTATAAAATCTCGGTCTTAAGAAAAATAGAGGTCTATATTTCAAATACCCTTTCATCCCCTCGATATCATCCCGTTTGATTTCTTTTGCCGTTCTATGCTCAGCCCAAGGAGTCATATCTTCGTATTGTCTATAGAACCATTTGAAATAATTCCAACTCGCCGGCTTCCACGGTTTCTGACCGCCTACGTAATGTATAACATTAGGACGCTTTTCGTAACTCGAACGATTTGTGAAATTGCTCGTCTGAACATTCCATTTTGACGAAAGTAATTTAATTTTTCCCAGCAATGCAGAGTTAATAATTTCCTGATCACCTGTTTTTATCTTCTCAAAATTTTCACGAGTCCAATCAAGAAAAACTTGTTCAATATTATTTTTTCTCATATTATCCAAATCCATTACTAGAACACCGGAATTCACATAACCTGGATTTCTACGACGCATTGACAACTTTATATCAGAAACTCCACCAATAGCCAATCCGTCTAAGTCCATATTAAATAATTCATCAAGACTAGAATTCACAACAACATCACAATCTAAATAAATTATCCTGCCAACCTCCGGAAGCAACGAAGGGGCTTTTAATCTGTAATATGCTGGCAAAGATAAATAAGAATGAGTTTTTACATTTTTATAATCATCAAACAACCTGTCATCAATATTCACGAAATTAATATTGCAATCTCTGATTGTTGTCAACTTCAACATCTTTGTCCGTGAAACTTCGCTAATACCACCATCAAGTATATAAAAATACAAATCATCATCATCTTTTGCATTAGCCAATATAGACGCAATCACAACCGCCGCATATCTGCTGTAATTATCGTCACAGGCAACACAGACATTAATTCTTCCCATCTTAATCCCTCTTTTAGTAGTTCACATTATAATCATTATACTACAAAAACTACTAATTGCATTTGATTTTTGTCTTGACTATAATACTTGTAAAGTGACACTAAAAAAGGAGAGAAATTATGTCAAGAAAACCTATTATTGCAGGAAACTGGAAAATGAATCTGCTTCAATCAGAAGCTAAATCAGTTTTTGAAGGCGTTAAAGAATTTGTAAAAGATTACACAGCAAAAGAATTACCTACAGTCGTTATTGCACCTGTATTCACATCACTTTGCGCAGTAGAACCCGTAGCATGCGACTGCGGATGCAACGGAAACAAAATTTCTATCGCAGGTCAAAACTGCCACTGGGAATCATCAGGTGCTTTCACAGGCGAAATTTCTGTTGAAATGTTGAAAGATGCAGGCTGTGATTACGTTATCATCGGTCACTCAGAAAGAAGACAATATTTCTCAGAAACTGATGAAATGATTAACAAAAAAGCTAAAGCAATCTTAGCTGGCGGTTTAATCCCTATTATCTGCTGCGGCGAAACTCTTGAACAAAGAGAATCAGGCGTTACAGATTCTTGGATTGCAGGTCAAATCAAAGCTGCTTTAGAAGGTATTTCTTCAGAAGATGTTGCTAAATCAGTAATCGCTTACGAACCAATCTGGGCTATCGGTACAGGCAAAACTTGTGATTCTGATGAAGCAAACAGAGTTATCGCTATGATTAGAAGCGTTGTTAAAGAAGTTTCAGGCGCTGAAGCTGCTGACTCTATCAGAATTCTTTACGGCGGTTCAGTAAAACCTTCTACAATTGCTGAACAAATGTCTAAATCTGATATTGACGGGGCATTGGTAGGCGGTGCATCATTGAAAGCTGAAAGCTTCAACGAAATTATCGCTAATACAATGAAAGTTGCAGCAGGTGTATAAGAGTAATAGAAAATCAATACAGAAAAGGACATTCATAAATTGAATGTCCTTTTTTATAAAAACCCTCACCTGCCCTACGGGCACCCTCTCCCAAAGGTAGAGTGGATTATAAATTCAAATATTTATCGTATATTGTTTGAAGAACATCTTGTGTATTTTTTAAAACATCATCATTATTGAATCTTAGTATGGTGTAACCATTTGCTTTTAAATAATTTGAACGTTCTTCATCATATATTTTATTATCTATGTGTTGTGAACCATCAAGTTCAATAATTAGTTTTTTCTTTAAACATACAAAATCTACAATATATTTACCTATTGGAACTTGTCTTCTAAATTTAATTCCACTTAGTTGGTTATTTCTAATGTTAAACCAAAGAACATTTTCTGAATCAGTTTGATTTTGTCTAAGATTTTTAGCACAATTTAATGTATTCGGTTTATAATATCGGTTTGCCATAAAAATATTATACCATAATCCCCTCTACCTTTGGGAGAGGGTGCTCGTAGGGCGGGTGAGGGTAAAAAAGCGCCCGTTATCGAGCGCTTTTTCCAAATTTCTAAAGAGGTTTGATTGAATCTCTGTAAATTGCCTGAACAACATCTCTGCCGTTTCCTGATGGTGCAATATCCAAAAGCCCGCTTAGTGAAGGTGTTGTGTAAACCAAATCAGTTAATTTATCAACGTCAGCTTCAGTAAAACCTTCATCGGTCAATTTTTCAGGAACACCTACTGACTCAAGCCAATTTTGAACATCTTTCGCAGCCTTTTCTGCTTCAGAAGCTTCACCCTTTAGACCAGGTGCAATCGGTGCAAGAATATCAGCTAACACATGCGGTCTGTCTTTGTAAATTGTCTTGATTACAGCAGGTAACAAGATTGCCAAGCCTAAACCGTGCGACAATTCAGGTTTTACAGCACTTAGAGGGTGTTCTAGTGCATGAGTGTAGTGTAATAAACCGTTATCAAAGCTTACGCCGCCCATCATTGCCGCATAAGCCAAGAAGTATCTTGCTTCTAAATCATCAGGATTTTCAATTGCTTTCGGTAAGTATTTTGCAACAAGTTCAATAACCTGTTTTGCAAGAGAAATTGAATACGGAGAAGCAACAGCAGAAGTTGCCGCTTCTACAACATGGTTCACCGCGTCAATTGAAACGTATCTTGTTTGTTTTGGTGACAATTTTGTCATCAACTGAGGGTCATCAATTGCAAACATCGGATAAATACAATCGTAAGCGATTGCAGGTTTAAAGTTCTTTTCCAGATTAGTTACAACTGCAAATCTATTAGTTTCTGTACCTGTTCCGTGAGTTAAGTTAATTGATACAATCGGAGCGGCTTTTTCCGGTGCAAATTCAAAATCGTAAATATTTTCTGCAGTTTTATCAGGATATTCCAGCAAGATTGCTACAGATTTACCAGCATCAGTCGGAGAACCACCGCCGATGGCAATAACAGCTTTTGCGCCAAAATCTCTTGCCATTTTAGCCGCATCGTTTACGTGAACAGTAGTAGGGTTCGGTGTAACCTGATCATAGTTTACATAGCCGATACCGTGGTCTTTCAATGCTTTTTCAACGTAATCCCAAGCCCCTGTTGCTTTATAAGCGTTACGACCTGACATTACGATAACTTTATCAATGCCTTTATCTTTTAAAACTTTAGCAATTTCGTCAATTTTTTTGATAGCACCGACACCAAAATAAACGGTTGTTCTGGTACGGATTTCTTTAATCTCGTTAATGTTAATATCCTTTTCCCACATAGAGAAACTCTCCTTTCTATTCTAATCCGGTGTCACCTTCAACACCCGACCGCCGCCGGCAGTGCGAGGTTCACCCAATCCGTAAAAGGCTCGAAAACCTTCACGGCACATGGATATTATAGTATTTTTTCGAGAGTTTTGCAAGGGGGTAAGGCAAGGCTACTGTCTTTTGACAAACTGTAAGTCATATCCGAGAATATCACCGTAGAACTGCGCTTCATCGTATTTCATCGTTCCACGATTGAGTTTCTGCGAAATAGAATCAGGGTCAATATAATTCCCTGAACGTTCACTGGCAAACTCCGCCAATGACTTGATTGTCTTACATTCTTTTAACAAAAGTGTTCTTAAATCTATATTAATTCCCATACTTAAATTATACAGTATCTTTTGTCTTATAAAGTTGATGTGAAATACTCAATAGTTTTCTTCAATCCGTCTCGTACATGAACCGTCGGCTCATACCCAAGCTCCTTGCGGGCAAGCGTTAAGTCAGGTCGGCGTTTACAAGGGTCATCTGACGGCAGAGGTTTATAGACAATTTTTGAATTTGAATTTGTCAATTCAATTATCTTTTCAGCTAATTCTTTAATCGTATATTCTCCGTCATTTCCTACATTCACAGGACCTGTAAATCCATCTTTATTCATCAAGGCAGTCATGCCACGAACTAAATCATCAACGTAACAGAAAGAACGAGTTTGCGAACCGTCACCGTAAATTGTTATATCCTGTCCTTTCAGTGCTTGAACAATAAAGTTTGAAACAACGCGTCCGTCGTTTTCCGCCATACGAGGACCGTAAGTGTTAAATATTCTAATTATTTTTATATCTACATTATGTTGTCTGTGGTAATCCATCATCAAGGTTTCGGCAACACGTTTTCCTTCATCATAACAGCTTCTTATCCCGTTGCAGTTGACATTTCCCCAGTAATCTTCTCTTTGAGGGTGAACTATCGGGTCGCCGTAGACTTCCGAGGTAGAAGCCTGCAAAATTTTTGCTTTCGCTCTTTTGGCAAGCCCGAGCATGTTTGTAACACCAAGAACATTGGTTTTAATAGTTTTAATAGCATTATACTGGTAGTGAACAGGACTTGCTGGACACGCAAGGTTGTAAACTTCTTCTGCCTCAATCAATATAGGTTCAACAATATCATGCCTTATAAGTTCAAATTCTTTATTATCAAGCAGATGTTCAATATTTTTTCTTGAACCCGTAAAAAAATTATCAAGACAAATTACGTGATTACCTTCATTCAAAAGCTTTTCGCACAAATGTGAGCCTATAAACCCAGCTCCGCCTGTTACAATTATATTTTTCATAACACTCCTTTTTCTTAATTATAGCACAAAAAAGACTCCCAATAACTTGGGAGTCTTTCTAACGTTAATTATTGTTTACTTAGTCATCTAACGCAGCAACGCCAGGGAGAACTTTTCCTTCAATAAATTCCAAAGAAGCTCCGCCGCCGGTTGATACGTGAGTGAAATCTTCTGCTTTACAGAATTTTTTAGCAGCAGATACTGAATCGCCGCCGCCAATTACTGATACTGCACCGTTTTTAGTTGCTTCTACAATTGCTTCCAATACTGCTTTTGTACCATCTGCAAATTTAGGGTTTTCAAATGCACCAACAGGTCCGTTCATCAAGATTGTTTTTGAAGATTTCAAAACTTCTGCAAATGCTTTTCTTGAATCCATGCCTGCGTCAACACCTTCAAATCCGTCAGGAATTTCGTTGATAGCAACAAATTTGTTTGTGCCGTTGCCTGAGAAATCATCAGCAACAAGAACGTCTGTTGCCATAACAAGTTTAACACCCTTGTCAGCAGCTTTCTTTTCAATAGCTTTTGCAACTTCAAGCTGGTCATCTTCGCAAATTGAATTACCGATTTTACCGCCGTTAGCTTTTACGAATGTATATGCCATACCGCCGCCGATAATCATATTGTCAACTTTGTCTAGCAAGTTTTCCAAAACACCGATTTTTGAAGAAACTTTTGCACCGCCAACAACTGCTGTGAATGGTCTTGTAGGATTATCAAGAGCTTGTGACAAGCATCTCAATTCTTTTTCCATCAACAATCCTGATACTGCAGGTTTCAAAACTTTAGCCAATTTTGCTGTTGAAGTGTGGTTTCTGTGAGCAGCACCGAATGCGTCATTTACGTAGAAATCACCGAGTTTTGCCAATTCGTTTGCAAAAGTCATGTCATCGTCTTTTGCTTCTTCTGCTTTGTAGAAACGAATATTTTCCAACAAAGCAACCTGACCATCTTTCAAACCTTCAAGAGCTTTATCAGCACCTTCACCTACAGGTTCTTTTACAAATAATACGTCTTCGCCAAGAACTTTTGACATATATTTTGCAACAGGTTCAAGAGAAAATTCAAGATTCCATTCGCCTTTTGGTCTGCCAAGGTGAGCCATCAAAATAATTTTAGCACCTTTTTCTTTCAAAGCTTTAACCGTAGGTACGATTGCCTGAATTCTTGTGTCGTCTGTTACGTTTTTGTCAGCGTCCAAAGGTACGTTTACGTCAACTCTTACGAGCGCTCTTTTACCTTTAACGTCGCCTAAATCTTTAATTGATTTTTTCATTTTATAGGTCTCCTTCTTATAAGTACCGCACAATAATTTTATACAAAACAAAATTTCTTTTCAAGATAACTAGTCCACTATCGACTAACCCTCTCCGCTGTCACAGGTTGTACAAGACTCACATCCATTATTGCGCTGTTTTTTGACAAACAAAAAGCCGGCATTTCTACCGGCTTTCGTCTTTTTCATTTTCCAGCTAAACTTGCATTTCTTTTTCAAATCCAAATAATGAACTTACTGATTCATCATCGTGAATTCTTGAAATTGCCTGTCCGAGTAGAGGAGCAACAGAAAGCTGTCTTACATTCGGAGGCATTTTATCCATATCAAGAGGAATGGTATTAGTAACGATACATTCTTTTATTGGTGCGTTTGCAATTCTTTCTACTGCAGGACCTGAGAATACAGGGTGTGCAGCACATACATAAACATCTTTTGCACCTTCTCTTTTCAAAAGTTTTGCGGCTTCGCAAATTGTACCTGCTGTATCAATCATGTCATCAAACATAACGCAGACTTTATCTTTAACATCCCCGATAACGTGAGATGCGATAGCTTCATTATGTTTGTCACGGCGTTTATCGATAATAGCAAGCGAACAGCCGATAGCTTTTGCGAAGTGTCTGGTTCTTTGTACACCGCCTGTATCAGGGCTGACTGCAACCATATCATCAGGATCTATGTTCAAACTTTTTATATAATTAACAAGAATTGGAGTTGCAAAAATATGGTCAACCAGAATATTAAAGAAACCTTGAATTTGACCTGTATGCAAATCCATCGCAAGAACTCTGTCTGCACCGGCAGTTGTTAAAAGGTCAGCCACAAGTTTTGCTGTAATAGCTTCACGTCCTGAAGTTTTGCGGTCTTGTCTTGCGTAACCGTAATAAGGAATTACAGCAGTAATGGTTTTTGCACTTGCTCGTTTAAAAGCATCAATAATAATCAAAAGTTCCATCAAATTTTCGTTAACCGGATTGCACAAAGGCTGTATAACAAAAACATCGTCCCCTCTGACACTTTCTTTGACCTGAACATAAATCTCACCGTCAGCAAAATTTTTAATAACCATAGGTCCGATAGTAGTACCTAAATAATCAGCAATTTCTTGTGCAAGTTTTGCATTTGAACGACCTGCAAAAAGTCTGATGTCGTGTGTAGGGTTAATTGCACGTTCAAGCTGTGGAAATGCCATTTCTAAAACCATTTTAAATATAATCCTTTCAGTTACTCACTGCAAGGATTATTATAAACCTTGCAGATTTAAATTACAATATAATTTTTAAGTAATATTAAAAATTTGGTACGTATGGAGTAAAACACCTAAAAAAATTTTTTGCCAACAAAATAGCAAAAAAATTTTTCAGGTGTTTTTGAATAAAAAAAGGAGAAATTCATGCAAGTATCACAAGTTCAAGTATTCAAAAATAATTACAACTTACAGAAAAGTCAATCACGGGTTAACGCCCATCCGCACGCCGTTAATAATCACGGGTTAACGCCCGCCCCTGCCGCCACGGTTTTCGACTGCGAAAGTAAAAAAATCCCCTACGGCTTCAGGTTTAATTCAAATGTATCGTTCGGGGAATTCTTTGATCCTAACAGAACCGTTCCGCATATAGACCACGAAGAATATATGGCAATGAAAGAACATACAAAAAAAAGATTTCGCAAACGGTATGATTCATTTATGAAGACAGTAGACAAAAAAGAGCTTGTAGACTTGAATTATCTTTACCTTCCGCTTCGAACCGATAAAGATATGGACAATTTTATTGAAATATCAAAAATATATAATAAATACAAAGAACAACCTATTATATGCCTTGGCAGAAGCCCGAAATGGTTTTTGAATACTTCACTGTGGATGAAAGACGGCATTAAAGATTATAATTTTGTCGCATTTTCAAAATACTGGTACAGACCTGACGGCTATAATATGAAAAGAATGGACTCTATGGCTCCTACAGAAAAAGAAGAACATGCTTACAGAAAATATTTAAAAAGAATTAAAGCAGATCCGCAGACAATTGTCGATAATATGGAAAAAACAGGTAAAAAAACAGTAATTACAGATTATATCTGCTCAGGAAAAGGAGCATGCTCTTTCTTAGATGTAATGTCAAAATATGCTGACGATTTAGGCATTTTGGATAAATTTGCTAAATCTATTGAAATTGTAGGAATTGGCTCTATGGAATACATGGAAGATTTAAATCCTTATGCAGACTCAATCTCACGTCCTAGTGTTCCTATGCCCGAAAAACTTCAACCATACAGCAGAGATATAAAACAATCCTTCTACAATATGAATTATACCGTATTTAAGGACATGCTTTTAAACCAAAACACCAATGAATGCCGTTCGACATACTACCCGCATGAAACCTGGACAATGTACAAACCGGATCAATTCAAAACAGGATTAATCCACGATATGAAAAAAGTTAAAGAAATGGCGAAAAAATTAAAAACAACTAAAGATACGATGTCTTCATTCTCTCCGGCAATGTACGACTTTAGAAATCTTTTAAATTTCCATATTCTTGATGGCTTAAATCAAAGAGGACTTCTTAAACTTATACATAAATCTAAAATATAATATCCAAAATTTAAAACAAACATAAGCAGCCCAGCCTCAGAAATTAACTGATAAAAAGGCTGCTTATCTTTTTTACTTTTTAGCGTCAACTTTAATCAAATGCCAGCCAAATTGCGTCATAACAGGATCTGAAACCTCACCTGTTTCCATAGAGAATGCCTTTCTTTCAAATTCAGGCACCATCTGTCCACGACCAAAGCATCCGAGCTGCCCGCCGTTTTGTGAGGACGGACACAGCGAATATAATCTTGCATAAGTTGCAAAATCCCCGCCGTTGTCAATATCTTTTTTTATCTGAACAGCTTCGGCTGCGGTTTTTACAAGAATATGACTGGCACAAACCTGTGATTCATCCTGAACTTCCCCTCTTGATGCAAAGGATACCCCTGTAAGTAAAACAACAACCGCCAAAACTTTTACTAAACTTTTTATCATAAATCTCCAATCTTATCGTAAGCACCCTCATTACGACAGGCATATTTCGGAATATAATCAGTTCCGTATTTTTCCGCAATTGCCCGAATATCGGATGCTGCTGAAATAATTACTATTTTTGTATTTTTATACTCTTTGAAAAATTTTATCTGCTTAATAAACCACTCTCCAGCATACAAAGGAAGATAATCCGATTCCATCTGCATATCCGTCAAAATAACATCATAAGGCTCATCTAAAGAAAGCATAAGCTTTTCTACACCTTCTGATGCAGAATTTGCAGTATAAATTATTACTTTATCATCAAAAAGCATCCTCAGGGCATTTTCATGATATCTAACCCAATTTGGAGAATCATCTACTACTAAAATTCTTTTCATAAAAATATACTAACACAAAAAGAATACCCGATTAAATCGGGCATTCTCTTTATTCTTCTAATCTAGTCAACAGGAATAAAAATAATATATTCGCTTCCTTCTCTAATTTTATTAATCTTACTCAAATCAACATTTTCATCAAACATAAAATTCTGAGAAACTCTCGTAATCATTTCATGCCCGTGTTTTTTTGATTCTCCCGCCGCGGTAACCGTTAAAACATTTCCGTTTGTAGTAACTTCTACATTTTTTTCGTCATTATCAAACGGACGTAAATCGATTATTACTTTGTAATTATCTACATTTTTTTCTACACGAATAAAATTATCAGCCTTTCTCTCAAAATTAAAATCTTTACGCATTTCCCGCTTAATAATATTATCCATTTTTCGCTGGTCATTAAGCATCATTTTTTCCATTTTTCTCATCTGCTCAGCAGGGTCAAGCTTTCTTTTAAAGTGCCAGTCCGTAACCACATAAAATGCAGAAAATGCACCTAAAAATACAAGAATACCAACAAGGATATGCCTTAAAACCGGATGATTGCATAAAAAGCAATTATCATAATGATTGTGTTCGTCCATAAGAAAAACTCCTTTCATAAAATTTACAAATTCATAATATTTCAAATTTATAAATTTTGTCCATAGCCGTATCGGGCTAATCTGATTTTGCCTGCCTGCCCGCTACGTACAATCAGTTAATATTATAAACTTTACAAAATATTTAAGAGATATTGCGGAAATATAAAAGATATGTTAAAATACTATTGTATTAATTAGGAGGGTTAGTGAAATGGCTAAAATTTTGGTAACTATGCCTGATGAATTTCTGAATAAAGTAGATGGTCTTGCTAATGATGAACAGCGAACAAGAAGCGAGCTAATCCGCGAAGCCTTGCGGACTTATATGCGTAAAGTCACTGTAAGTCAGTCCAGAAAAGCACTGGATAATGCAAAAATTTTGGAAAATCTTTTAGGTTAAAGTTTAAAAAATTTATCTTTACACAACAAAATAACGGGTATTAATTTATCCGTTATTTTTTAATAATTATTGACTTCTTTCATAAAAACCTCAACCCATTTTACAAGACTTGAGATTTCAAAAGGTTTCGGCAGATACAAATCTGCACCCGTATCAAGAACAAGTTCTTTGTCGTGATAAATTGATGTTATTATGAGCTTTGTGTCTTTATATTTAATGTTATTCTTAATTTTTCTGCAAATTTCAAGTCCTTTTTTATCTTCAGAATTTCCTGCGTCAAGTATAATTATCGCAGGGATATCGTCACTTTCACAAAAAACATCGGAAGTCATTACGTCATACCCTTGCATTTCAAGGATTGTCCGCAGCAATAATGTCATGGCGTCATCCGTTTCGAATATTGAAATCTTTTTGTTATAAGATTTCTCCATTATGGAATCCTGCGCAGAAATTTTTGCTCGTTCCATTAAATAATTGGATTTTGACGGAAGATTTGCTATTGAATGAATATTCACAAGCGACGCAAGAATTTGTTGAACATCGTTATACTCCTTGAATTCATTAGTAACAATACCGATTGTCGTATGCATAAAATCACAGCGTCTGCCGGCTTGTTCATCTCCATGCAGGATTATGTAGCCACGTTTTAAATCTTGTGGTGAATAGAATTTCTGCATAACAGTATCAAATGCAAACGTCAAAAAATTTGCAATTTTTTCCGCTTTATACAAATCAGTAATTTTCAAAAATTCGTTTTCAGCAAGCGCGCCAAGATAATCATTTTCATTCAACGCAGATGAAATAATTGCAGCATAAGTTTGTAAAAGTTTATCAGAAGCTAGTCTGGTATAGCTTTCGCTGTAATTATTAAAATTTTCTACAGTAACATAAAGGCATGCCCACTGGCGGTTTGACGTCAACATACGTTTCAAGGCACGCATTGAATAGTTTTTGTTTGGAAGCATCTTCTTATAATCAAGATTAGACTCAAACTCACGCCGCAAATGCGCCTTAATACGCATTACAAATTCCTCGGAATTAACCGGCTCACTCATAAAATCATCAGCACCGCTATCCAAAACTTTTATTCTATCATCCAGCTCCGCAGATTTAGACATAGCTATAATAATAGGACGCATGTTATATGTAAGCGCTCTAATTTTTTTACAATAATCAGACAAGTCACTGTCAATACTATCGGAAATTATTATCAAATCAGGCTCTTTATCCTGAATAGTTTTCATTGCAGAAAGCAGATTTTTTGATATTATAACCTGCGAATACTGATTTGCGAGCAACTTTTTATATTTAACGGAAAGCTCGCGTCTTTTGTCTATAATTAAGGTTACTGTTTGCATTTTTCCCTCGCTAAAGTTTCCAAATTACAAACAGGTAACCTGACTTCAAAAGTGGTTTCGCCGTCTTTAGAATGAACAGAAATTTCGCCATTCATTTTTTCAACAAGATTTTTCGTAATATACAATCCCAATCCGCTCCCTTGAACTTTTCTTGTCAGTGGATTGTCTATACGTGAAAATTTTGTAAATATTTTTTGATAATCATTTTCAGAAATTCCGACACCGTTATCAATAACTTTTATAGATACGAATTCGCAATTTTGACAAAATCCTGATTTAATTTTAATGGTAGAATTTTCATCAGAATACTTTGCCGCATTTTCAACCAAATTCGTCATAACCTGCA
The DNA here is from genome assembly GCA_900554385.1 of uncultured bacterium. Lineage (GTDB taxonomy): Bacteria > Cyanobacteriota > Vampirovibrionia > Gastranaerophilales > Gastranaerophilaceae > Scatousia. Next base: position 14,092 of record USHE01000023.1, read on the forward strand.
TAAATTTATCCCTATCCACAAGCACAGTAGGGGTTTTCGGATTTATAACGACTTCAAAAGAACGATTTTTGTACTGATTTTTAACAATAGACACGACAGTATTCACAACAGGCAAAATATCAGTTTCCTTTAAAATCAGCATATCTTTTGAAGATTGAAGCTTTGTCACAGAAAGCATATTTTCCACAAGATTAATAAGCCTGTTCGATTGTTCTTCAATAATTTTAAGAAACTTTTTCTTGCTCTCATCATCAAGCTTATCCCACGACGAAAGCATCGTCTGCGAAAACCCTCTTATTGAAGTCAACGGAGTACGCAGTTCATGGCTTACGGTAGAAATAAAATCTTCATAATTTTTCTCATTATCACTCATAAGTGCATTATAACATATAAGAGTACTTAACTGCAATATAAATAAATCTACCAGACCCTGAACCAAGTTCAGGGTGACAAGGAAACAATCTAAGTGACTTGACGAATATCGTTCCAGAGTAGTGATGTGGCTCAGCCTGAATTAACTGGTTAAGTCACACATTAACCGTAAAAGCGGTTTCGGGCTAAACGGCAACACAATGCTCCTGATTTCCTCACGAACTTTTGGCTAAGTGACTTGACGAATATCGTTCCAGAGTAGTGATGTGGCTCAGCCACAAAAAAAAGCCGTCTTGGATAAGAACGGCTACCAGACTTGGGGAGGTAATACAAGCACAAATGCTCTTGTATCATATATATTTTTCTACTCGACAAAAATTTTTTTTTCTTTAAAC
>USHE01000024.1 GCA_900554385.1 uncultured bacterium
GCTTCGACTTGTGGTCTGGTGAGGAGATCGGTAGCCGCAAAGCATACTACAGGGACTTCTTCCCGAGGAGCTCGTTCTGGGGCACTACCAACGGCCGCAACTACAGAGGCGTTCAGGCTGTGTGTTTGGTGGATTAGTTATTTATCACATATACAAGGCGGAGTTTTTGCTCCGCTTTTTTACATTTCTATAAAATAACGGGGAAAAATACATAAGTCCTTTTTTTATTGTAAAATAGAATTATACTCATGTGTAATTTAAATGAAAAGAGGTATAAATGAATTCAGTTGTAGTTGTAGGACGTGTCGGCAGAGATGCTGAAATTAAATATTTTGAGTCAGGCAAGGTTAAGGCGAATTTTTCCGTTGCTGTGAACCGCTGGGATGCGAAAACAAAATCTGAAACAACAGACTGGTTTAATATTGATGTTTGGGATAAACAGGCTGAGTTTGCCGGTGAATATGTTAAAAAAGGTACTCAGTTAGCTGTTGAAGGTCGTATTGCTCAAAATAAATGGACTGATAAAGCTACAGGTAATGAAAGAGAAAACTTCCTTGTCGTTGCGACGGGTATTAGATTACTTGGTTCAAAGAGAGATTCAGAAGTATTATGATTTTTAATTCAAATGTAGTCGGAATTGTTGCCGATGACTTAACAGGTGCGAATGATACGGCTTTGCAGTTTCAGTTGAAAGGTGCGAATACTCAAATTCTTTTGGATGAGGATAATGCACCGGTAAATCTAAAAACAACTCAAACATGGGCGATTTCTACGGAGTCTCGTAATATTGATCCACAAAGTGCTTATGAAAAGGCTAAGTCCGCTGCGGCTTTTTTAAAGGAAAATATAAATCCTGATTTCTATTACAAGAAAATCGATTCAACAGTAAGAGGAAATATTGCGGTTGAAGTCCTTGCAATGCTTGATGTTCTTGATTATGATGCCGTAGTTTTAATTCCTGCTTTTCCGCAAGAAGGCAGAGTTACCGTTGGCGGATATCATCTTTTGAAAGGTATTCCAATAGAGCGTACTGAAATGGCAAGAGATCCGCATTCTCCTATTTTTGAATCTCATTTACCGATACTTTTGCGTTCGCAGCTGGGAGATGAAAATAAGGACTTGATTGGTTCTATAGAACTTACAACCGTAATGAAAGGTGCAGGTCCTATTTTAATGAAACTGAAAGAGTTGATTAGTGAAGGTAAAAAAATTATCGTCATGGATTCAGTTTCTACGGTTGATATAGAGCAAATAGTTCTTGCTATCGGAAAATCGGAATATAAAATCCTCCCTGCCGGAACTGCTGCTGCTGCACAGGTATTAAGCGGAATTTGGCTGCCTGATGTCAGCCCTCAGCATTTTTCAAAGACTTTTCCTGAACTGCCTAAACTTGTTATATCCGGAAGTGCTACTCAGATTACGTCAAACCAGATTACAAGATTGGAAGAAGCTGATGATTTTGAAAATATTTTGGTTATCCATCTGGATATGAAAACTATTCTCGATGGTGTAATGGATGAATTGGTTGAAAGAATTACCTCAAATTTGGGAAGTAATAATATTGTGGTAGTTCACACTTCTGATTTGATACGTGATTTTGACGGTTTTTCAGAGTTCTCCCTTAATGCTGAGCTTACAAAATCAGGGTTGGCAAATGTTATTACTGATTTTCTTGCAGAGTTAACCAGACGCGTTGTTTCTCAAAAAGATGTAATTCTAATAACTCTAGGCGGGGAAACTTCTTATAAATGTTGTGAAGCTATTGGTGCAAACCAGCTACAGCTGATTGATGAGGTCGCTCCTGCAATTGCTTTAAGTATGGATCATAGTGCAAGATGGATTGTTACAAAGTCTGGAAATCTTGGCGGTGTTAATACTTTAGTGGATATTCTGAAATATTTTGAAAATCATGAATAATTATAAAAATAAAATTGCAATTACAACAGGTGATCCGAACGGGATTGGGGCTGAAATCACAATTAAGGCTCTGCGATGTCTTGATTTGGCGCAAGATAGTGTTGTGATTGTTTCTAATAAAAAAATACTGGATTTTTATGGCAAACTTGATAAAGAATATGAGATTATAGAAATTCCCTATGATGCAGATATTGAACCCGGTCGTGTTTGTGCATCTGCCGGGGAATTTTCTTATCAATCTTTAAAAAAAGTTTGCGAAATAAAGCCAAAAGCTATAGTTACAGCTCCTGTTGCCAAAAATGCACTTCACCTTGCAGGTCATATTTATAACGGTCAGACAGAAATTCTTCAGCATTTTTTGTCCCATGATGGTCAGCTTGCTGAAATGCTTTTTGTCGCCCAAGATTTTAGAGTTTTGCTTCTTACAAGACATTGTGCGTTGAAAGAGGTTAATCTTACTAAAAAGGTTGTTGTTGAAAAGATTTTAAATTTACGAGATTTTTTTGCTTCACACTTAATGATAAAAAATCCGAAATTCGCCTTGTGTGGATTTAATCCGCATTCAGGAGAAGATGGTATTTTGGGATGTGAAGAAATTTATATTTTAATTCCTTCTGTTAATGAGTTGCGTTCGCGAGGCGTTGATATTACAAACCCGCAGCCTGCCGATACTCTTTTTGTAAAAGCAGGATATGCATTTAATAATAATAATCCTTGCCCTTATGATTGTTATATCGCAAATTATCATGATCAGGGACTGATTCCTATAAAAACTGTTGCTGGTGATAAAACTGTTAATATGACGATAGGACTTGATATTATAAGAACATCTCCCGGGCATGGGACAGCTTTTGATATTGCAGGCAAGAATATTGCGTCGGAAGATGGTATGATTTCTGCTATAAAGGCAGTATTAGATTAAAATAATTAAAAAAGCGGTCTTTTAAAAGACCGCTTTCCTTATAAGTTTTATTATTACACCATTGCAGCTGTTTTTGAGGCAGGTGTTTTGTTATTCTTTTTGTCTTCCCAGATGTCAACCAGTACAGAACAGAAGAATATACTTGAGTATGTTCCGATTGCAATACCCAAAATCATTGCTAATACAAAGTCTTTTGTCGTTACTCCGCCAAAGAAATACAACGCACCAAGTGTTATTAATGTGGTTAATGAGGTGTTGATACTTCTTGCAAGGGTTTGATTTACTGATGCATTAACAATTTCTCCAAATGACATTTTCTTTGAGTAGTAACGAAGATTTTCTCTGATTCTGTCAAATACAACAATTGTGTCGTGAACCGAAAACCCTACAACGGTCAAAATTGCGGTGATAAATAATCCGTCAATATGAACGTTATATAACAAGCCCAGAAGTGAGAATACACCTACTACGAACAATACGTCGTGCGCAATCCCAAGAATTGCAGCCAAGGCATAATCAAACTTAAATCTGATTGAAAGATACGCAACTATACCCAAAAATGCAAGACTTAGTGCTATAAGTGAATTTTTGAATAATTCTTTTCCCAAGGTTGGTCCGACTGAACTTACCGAAATTAATTCAGGGTTTGTGTAATCTTTAGAAAGACTTTCTGTAATTTTATTAACAGTGTCTTCATCTTCTCCAATAAATTTAGTTTTGATAGAGATGATGTTTGTTAATTCGGATTTGTCAGAAGCGGAAGAATTTGCGTGAAGGACTTGTAGTGAAGGATTTTCTATTCCTAAACTCTGCAAGTCTTGACGGGTTTTTGCCAAATCTTCATTTGAAATGTTTTTGTTTACTCCATACTGTAAAATTGTACCGCCTGTGTAATCAATACCAACCTTTAGCGGAATATGGTTTTCGTTATGTATTGTAGAATACACTAACGATATAACTCCCGGCAAAAGCAGAATTGCCGAAATACAAAGCCATACAACTCTATATTTTACAATATCAATTATGTGTTTTGATGTTATTTCGTTCATTTTGTTTTCCTCTTATTAATCTAAAATCCCAAAGCGGGCATTTTCACGTTTTGTTTCCTTGACTTCAAAGCCTTTGCCGATTTCGTCTTTACGTAATCCAAAGAGGGCAGGATATTTCAATTCTCCTGTACCAAAGATTAAGTGCATAAAGTTTTTGGTGATAGTGATTGCACTGAACATAGATACAATTACACCGAGAGCCAGCGTTAAGGCAAACCCTTTGACAATGCTTGTGCCAAGAACATAAAGAATTGCACAGGTAATAATCGTTGTCATATTTGAATCGAAAATACTTGTGAATGCTCTGTCAAAACCTGAGTTAATTGCAGTGAAAAGATTTCTGCCTGCTCGTAATTCTTCTTTTGTTCTTTCAAAAATAAGAATGTTAGCGTCAACAGCCATACCTATACTTAATATGAAACCTGCAATACCAGCAAGAGTTAATGTAACAGGGATAGCTTTGAATAACGCAAAGAGCATCAAACTGTATATTATTAAAGCAACGTCAGCAATAACTCCCGGTAATCTGTAGTAGAATATCATAAATAGCATAACAAAGCCTAAGCCGATAATTCCTGCAACTTTTGATTTTGCAATACTGTCTGCTCCGAGAGTAGGTCCAACTGTATTTTCTTCAACAATTTTTGCGGGAACAGGGAGTGCGCCTGCATTTAACAGGTTAACCATTCTTTCAGCTTCTTCGTAAGCAAATCCGCTGTCACCGCCTGAAATTTGTGCTTTTCCGCCATAAATAGGTTCGTTTACGTTAGGTGCTGATACCAGATCTCCGTTGAAGAATATCGCCATTGGTTTGTTAACTAATTCTTTCGTCAAATCAGCAAATTTCTTAGAACCTTCAGATTTAAATTCAAGTGAAACTACCCAATGACCTGCCGCGTCTGTAGTAAGTGTTGATTTAGCCAAGTCCTGGCCGGTTAAGCCTGTTTCAACCCAGGTTTGAACTCCGTCAGCTCCGACTGCTTCTTTTTTGAATTCCAACTGAGCAGTTTCTCCCAAGAAGGCTTTTGCTTCTTTTAAATCTGTAACGTTAGGAATTTCGATTAATAATCTTTTTTCTCCTATTTGCTGGACAACTGTTTCAGCAACCCCGAGTTTATTGACACGGTTTTCGATTGCAAACTGTAATCTGTCCATAACTTCCTGCGTGATAACAGGAACGCTTTTTGTTGTTTCGGCCTCAATTACCAGACGGGAACCCCCGACCAAATCAAGTCCGAGTTTGGTTGGTTTTACGAAAATTGTAATTATTGAAGCGATTACAATAAGTACAATTGCCCAAAACATGATAATTTTGTTTTTCACTTTTTTATCCTCTTTTAACTGTGCTTTTTGTTAATACCAGAACGACTTTTTAAATTCTATTAAAAAATAAAACTTAAGTTGATAGCCGTCAGGGCTAATCATTCTTTACACTGTCCAGAACGTTAAATAGTTCGTTCTTTTCTGTTTCGGAAAGCTCAACGAGCGGACGGCGTACGAAATCTTCTATAATTCCTATATGAGCCAAAGCTGCCTTAACTGGGACAGGATTTGGTGCCATAAATAATTTTTTGAAAGCCGGATAGAGTTTTTTATGCATATTTAATGCTGCCAAAAGTTCACCGGTTTTGTAGTTTCTAATCATAGACTTGAGTTCTGCGCCAAAAATATGAGAAGCAACTGAAACAACCCCTCTTGCGCCAAGTGACATCATTGGCAGAGTAAGGCTGTCATCTCCTGAATATATTGCAAAATCTTCAGGGCAGAGCAGTTTCATTTCCGTGATAGCGTCCATATCCGCAAAACTTTGTTTTATGCCTGTGATATTATCATATTCTTTTGCAAGTTCAGCCACAGTCTGCGGATGCATATTTACTCCGGTACGTGACGGAATATTATAAATAATGATTGGTAAATTAGTGCTATTTGCAATTGAGGCAAAATGCTCTTTCATTCCTTTTTGAGAAGGTTTGTTGTAGTAAGGTACAACGGAAAGAATTCCGTCTACATCTTCTTTTTCTGCAAGTTTCGCTGTTCTGATTGCTGTCATTGTACAATTTGAACCTGCATTCATAATAACTTTTGCTTTATTGGCATTAGCTCTTTTTACTGTGCTTAGAACTTCTATTTCTTCTTCATGAGTAAGAGTCGGACCTTCTCCGGTAGTTCCGGCAACTAACAGAGTGTCGCTGCCATTATTGATTAAATACTTAGTAAGTTCTTCCACTTTGTTGTAATCAATTTCTCTGTTACTGTCAAATGGAGTAACCATTGCGGTTATAACTTCCCCGGCGTCAAATCTGATTGCCATAAATACCTCTTTCCTTAAATACTAAGATTTTCCCTTTCTGGATTATATCGCAAACATAATCTGCGAGCGAGTTATATTAAGAACGGTTAATCTAAGATGTATTTCTTTTTAATAATTCATAATAATTTTCCATTAAATTTTTTATTTGTGCTACCATTTTGTCATGGACTGGAAAAATTTAAGTAAAAAGAGAAAAGCTTATATTCTTGCCTTTTTTACTATTGTCGGACTTTTGTTATGGGCGTTTATTTCTGCAGGAGTTATAACCCACAACTTTAACAGAAGCCAGCTTTCGGGACAAAAAGACAAGCAGGAAGCTTTGATTAACGGGATTATCTTAACAGAAACCAAGAATGAGAAAAAGTATTGGGAAATCTATGGTGATACCGGAACTTATGACAGCACCAACGGTGTTGCTCTGTTGGATAACTGTATAGGGAATTTTTACGGTGACGATAATGAAGTTTCTATGAGTTTTGAATCTTCCAAAGGAACTTATAACGAGCAGAAAAAACAGATTATAATGTATGATGATACAACAATTGTAATAAAGGACGGAACTGTTCTTGAGGCGGACAGGCTCACTTGGTCCGGAAGCGATAAACCGGTTATTGCCAAGGGTAATGTTAAAATTACCCGCGGAAAAGAATTATATGCTACAGCTGATGAGGTTGAAATAAGTCCTGATTACAATGATTTTAAAATTAAAGGTCATGCGGTTTCAAAATTGTACGATACTAAGGAGAAATAATGAATAAGATATTAGTTGCATTAACTTTATTAATTTTTGCAGGCGGGCTTGCTGCTCAAGCTTCTGATCTTGTTATCGAATCCAAGAGCCAAAGTTATGCAGAAAGTGAAAATAAGATAAAATTTGACGGGAATGTAAAGGTATCAATCGATGATTTGAAAGTTGTCGGAGAATCCGCAGACGTTGATATGGACGATAATCAACAGTTAGATACCGCTACATTTTATGATAAACCTTACGCATACGAAATAAAAAAGAATAAAAAGCGTGAAGTAAAGGCAAATATTTTAAAAGTTTCTCTTATTACAAAAGTTGTTCGAGCTGAGGGTGATACGCAGTCTGTAGTTTTCAACGGCAAAACTCCTATTGTTGTTATTAACTCTGATGTGCAGGAATATAATACAAAAACCGGTGTGATGACCGCTACAGGCATGGTGACAATAAAATATAAGGATATTGAAACTTTTTCAGATAAAGCCATAATTAAAACGGATAAAAACGGGGATTTGAAAGACCTTGAGCTTATCGGAAACGGCAGAGTAAAAAGAGAAACAAATGAATCTTTTGCTGATAGATTTTTCTATAACGAAGCAACAAAAGTTCTTACCGCAACAGGGAATACAACCTCAAATGTGTTAATGGAAGATGGAACTAAGCTTGTTTTAAAATCTAATATTCAAGAGTATGTTCAGGAGAAAAATACATTCAGTGCAAGTGGAAACGTAAGAGTATGGTATAAAGATTACTACGCTGTAGGTCCGAAAATTAATGTTTATCCGGATACAAAAACCAATAAACCAAATGATATTTATTTTGTGGGACGTTCTAGTATTACGCAGGGTGTAAGAACGATTTATGCCGATAAAATGAAGATGATGTTAGAGCCAAAAGATTTTCATGCTGAGGGCAATACCAGAACTGTTATTAAAAACATTGGTAATGGCTCTGATAATGAAGATGATGGCGTAGGGTTAGGATTGTAAATTATGAGTGATAAAATAAAAAAAGCTGTAGAATTGTATAATAAAGGTGAATTTGAAAAAGCTATAGACATTTTTAGTTCTGTACTGGAAACTGAAAAGCCGACAGCAGAGGTTTACAATAACGTAGCGCAGTGTTATGCCAGTGTTGGAAATAATGAAAAGGCAGAAGATAATTTTTTGAGAGCTATAGAATTAGATCCGAATTTGCCTCAAGCATATATTAATCTTGCCGATATTTATTTTAAAACGAAAGATTACGGAAACGGAATTGAACTCCTTTGTCAGGGAGTTTATCAAATTCCGGACAATATGGTGCTGCGTCATTTTCTGGCAAGATTTTATATGGAAGATTCCCGTCTTGATTTGGCGATAGATGAACTTGAAAAAATTCTTGAAGTTCAGCCTGAAAATTATGATGCATATTATGACTTAGGCAAGGTGCATTTTGAGCTTGGAAATTATGCCTCAGCTATCGAAAATTTTGAAAATGTTCTCGAATTTAAGGAAAATAATCAGTGGATTTATTTCTATTTGGCACAGGCTTATGAAGCTAATGACGAGATTGATAAGGCTATTTCAAATTACCTGAAAACAATCGCTCGTGATGACGGATTTTATCAGGCTTATAAAAAAGTAGCAATTCTTTTTCTGGCAAGAGGGGATTATGAGGATGCAATCGAGTATTTTGAAGATTACATGGATATGGGAATTCCAGAAGAAGAAAAAGCTAATATTACGCAACTTGTAGAAAGAATAAAAAAGAAATTTGCAAATGAAAAATAAGTTTTGGATTGCATTTTCAGCAATTGAACAAATTGATAGCAGTTTTATTCACAGACTCTATAACTATTTTGGAGATATAGAGGAAGCTTTTAATGCCGATATTCGTGAGCTTTCACAGATTGACGGATTGAGCGTAAAACGTGCAGAAACATTCCTTCGGGAAAGAGATAAGATTGAGCCTGATAAAGTTCTTTACGGGGTAGAAAACCGCGGGATAAGTTATGTTACTCTTGAAGATGAGAATTATCCCACAACGTTAAAACAGATTGCCGATCCTCCGGCAGTTTTATATTATAAAGGTGAACTGTTTGATTGCAATTTAGATAGAACTCTTGCCGTTGTAGGTTCAAGAAAGTCGACTTACCATGCAAAAGAAGCTGTTAGAAAATTGTTGTCAGAATTAACAGGAACTGATATCTGTATTGTGTCTGGGCTTGCCTCCGGTATTGATACAACGGCTCATGAGGCTGCTATTGAGAGTAATCTTAAAACTATTGGCGTGATTGCAAGCGGATTTGATTTTGTGTATCCGGCATCAAACGAAAAATTATATGAAAAAATAGAGAAATACGGCGGTGCTGTTGTTTCAGAATATTATCCCACATTTCAGCCTTTAAAATTCAGGTTCCCGCAAAGAAACAGAATAGTGTCAGGGCTTTCTTACGGAACTCTTGTTGCGGAAGCGTCACTGCGCAGCGGTGCGTTGATTACTGCTAATCTTTGTCTTGAGAGGGCAGAGAATTGATGTGCGTTCCCGGGCTTATTTCCAATCCGAATACCGAAGGTATTTATAAACTCCTAAAAAATGGTGCAGCTCTTGTTACTAATGCAGGAGATATTCTTGAAGCTTTAAATTGGGAAGTAAAGCCAGCGGAGCAATTAAAGATTGATTTGAACGGCTTGACAGATAATGAACAGAAAATCCTTGATGCGATAGAGGTTGAAGAAAAAGGCTTAGATGAGATTGCATCGGAAACTAAAATAAATACCGTTGATTTGTTGACTAACTTGACAACCATGGAGCTTAAAGGCATAATAAAACAAGTTACTGGCGACAGATATAAGAGGGTGTAAAATATAAATGGCAAAAACGGCAACTGCAGAAAAGACTGATACTACAAAAACAACCGCTAAGGCAAAAGCAAAGAAAGAAAAGGCTCTTGTTATAGTCGAGTCACCTGCTAAATCCAAGACAATCAGAAAAATTTTGGGTGATAGCTTTACTATAGAAGCAAGTTTCGGTCATATAAGAAATTTGCCGGCAAAAGATTCTGCAACAGATAACCTCGGTTTTGATGTAAATAACAATTTTGAGCCGAAGTTTGAAATTATACCGGGCAAACAAAAGGTCGTTACAAAGTTGAATGATATGGCAAAGAAGATGGACAAAATCTATCTGGCTTCCGACCCCGACCGTGAGGGAGAAGCAATTGCATGGCACGTAAGACAGATTTTGAAAGTGCCTGATGACAAGATTTACCGTATTGTATTTAACGAAATTACGCCAAAAGCAGTTAAACATTCCGTTGAAAATCCGCGTGCAATTGATATGGACATGGTTCAGGCACAGCAGACAAGACAAATTCTTGATAAATTAGTAGGTTTCAAACTTAGTCCGGTATTATGGAAACAAATCGGAAACAGAAATCTTTCGGCAGGTCGTGTTCAATCTGTTGCCCTCAGAATGATTTGCGAGAGAGAAGATGAAATTGAAAAATTTATTCCGCAGGAATACTGGTCAATTCATGCAAATTTAGATAAGGATGGAAAAGTTTTTGATGCTGAACTTTCTAAAATCAAAGGGAAAGCTGTTGAAAAAACAATCAAAACTCAGGAAGAAGCACAAAAAATCGTCGACTTTTTGACGAATTACCCTTCTGAGTTTGATGTTACAAAAGTTACAAAAAAAACAACAAAGCGTAAACCTACAGCACCGTTTATAACCTCAACTCTCCAGCGTGCAGCAAGCTCAAAACTCGGTTTCGGCGTTCAAAAAACTATGCAGGTTGCGCAAAAACTTTACGAAGGTATGGAAATAGATGGAACTCCGGTCGGTTTGATTACTTATATGAGAACCGACAGTGTACGTGTATCTGACGATGCTCAGTCTATGGCGAAAGATTATATTTTGAATAATTTCGGTGAAAAATACTATCCGGAAGCTCCTAACATATACACTAAAGGTAAACAAAATGTTCAGGACGCCCACGAAGCAATTCGTCCATCTTATCCGGAAAGAACTCCTGACAGTATCAAACAATATTTGGATAACGACCAGTATAAACTTTATAAATTAATCTGGGATAAGTTTATGTCGTCCCAGATGACTCCTGCTGATGTTGCAAACAAAACAGTAGAAATTACTGCCGGTGATTATACTTTGAAAGCAGGTACAAGCAAAGTTACATTTGACGGTTTCTTGAAAGTATATAACGACGCAGAGGAAGAAGAACAGGAAGCAGAAGCAAAAATTCCTGATTTGGAACAGGGCGACAAGGTCAAATGTAAAAAAGTTGAACCAAAACAGCACTTTACACAACCTCCTCCAAGATACAATGAAGCCTCTCTTGTTAAAGCTCTTGAGGAACACGGTATTGGTCGTCCGTCAACTTATGCTACAATTATTACCGTAATCCAAACCCGCAAATATGTTGAGAAAAAGAATAAAGTCCTTTTCCCGACACTTCTGGGCAGGACGGTTTCAAAACAACTTTGTGCGCAGTTTAAGGAAATTATGGATTACAAGTTTACAGCCGGTATGGAAAGTAAGTTAGACCAGATTGCTGAGAAAAAAGCCGTCTGGAATAGTGTTTTGAAGGAGTTTTACACTCCGTTTATGGAAAATGTGAACTCTGTAATGAAAACAGCAGAAAAAGTGACAATTCAAACAAATGTTAAATGTCCGAATTGCGGAAAACCTATGATTATGAGAACAAGCCGTCAGGGAAATCAATTCTTAGGCTGTTCAGGTTATCCTGAGTGTAAAACCGTAATGTCGATGAATGTTCTTTCAGAAATGGAAAATGAAGCTTTATCTGATACCGCAGCAGCCCCAAAAGATGCCGAAAAATGTGAAGAAAAATGTGAAAAATGCGGCTCTGATATGGTTTTTAAAACCGGACCTTATGGAAAATATATGGAATGTACAAATGAAGATTGCAAATTCCGTAAACCATACCGTCGTTCAACAGGTGTGAAATGTCCTAAGTGCGGAAATGGTGTTATTGTTGAAAGAAAATCAAAACGAGGAACAGTATTTTTTGGCTGTGATAAATATCCAGATTGTGATTTCGTACTTTGGAATGAGCCTACAGGAGAGGAATGTCCGGATTGCGGAGCCTTGCTGGTGAAAAAAGTTTTGAGAAAAGGAACAACTATAGAATGCTCAAACCGTTCCTGCGGATACAAGCGAGCAGTCGAAGAACAAAGTACGGAGGCTGGTTCAGATGAATAAATTCGGCTTGATAGGTTATCCTCTCGGACATTCGCTTTCTGCGGTAATTCATAAGGCAGGATTTCAAAGTCTTGGAATAAATGCATCCTATGATATTCTTGAAACCCCTCCGGAGGATTTGGTTGATAGAGTAAAATTTTTAAAACATGAAAATTATGACGGCTTTAATGTGACAATTCCCTTAAAACTTCCGATTTCACTTTTTGTGCAGGAAGTTGATAAGTATGCGGATATTGCCGGTGCAGTGAATACTGTTCGTATTAATTCCGATAAAACCTTTAGTGCTTTTAATACGGATGCTTTGGGTTTTAAAAAAGCAATCCCATCTGATATTAATTTGGCAGGTAAACCTGCCGCATTATTAGGTACAGGCGGAGCAAGCCGTGCTGCGGTTCTTGGTTTGTCAGATTTAGGCGTTTCTGAAATTGCAGTTTATACAAGAAATATTCCGAATGCTATGGATTATATGTCGTATATGAGAAGAAAGTTTCCTCATATAATTTTTACAGCATACCAAATTGATGCGGTTCGGGATCTGTCAAAATATCAAATTCTAGTGAATACAACCCCAATTGGAATGCTGGGGCGTTCTGCAGATATGACGCCTGTTGAAGAACATGTGTTAAAGACATTACCGGAGGGGGCTGTTGTTTATGATGTTATTTATAATCCGAAGAAAACAGTTCTGCTAAAAAATGCAGAAAAACTAGGTTACAGAATAATTAACGGATTGGATATGCTTGTTTATCAGGCAGTGGCTGCACAGGAAATATGGTTAGGACGTACTCCAGATTTTAATGCAATGAAGATTGCTGCATTGGAAAATCTGTAAGTTTCTATTCATAACGTAATGCGTCAATCGGGTTTAGTAAGGAGGCTTTATACGCCGGATAGTATCCGAATAAAACACCTATTGCACCTGAAAATCCTAGCGATAATGCTATAGAAAATCCAGAGATAGCAATATTCATTTCTGAGAATATTTGTATTGCTTTTGCACCTGCTACTCCTATTAACACTCCTATAATTCCTCCTATTACGGATAACAGAAAAGATTCAATCAAAAATTGTATTCGTATGTCACTTGCTTTTGCTCCAATTGCCATACGAATACCTATTTCTTTTGTTCTATCAGTTACAGAAACAAGCATTATATTCATAATTCCTATTCCTCCGACTATCAAGGATACAGAGGCTATTGCACCTAAAAGTATTGACATAGTTTTTGCAGAGGATTTTATTGTTTCCTGCATTTGAGCGAGGTTTCTGATTTCAAAATCTTTATCTTGAGTTTTTCCTATGTTGTGGCGTTTTGTTAAAATTTCGTCAATGTCTTCTTCGGTTTTTGACATTATTTCATCATTTTGAGCTTTTACGTTAATCATTTTTACAGAGCCTGGAAAATCTGTTCCGAAAACTTTTTTTTGAGCCGTTGTAATCGGAATGAATACCAGATCATCCTGATCCATTCCCATACCGCTTTGACCTTTAGTTTTTAGAAGTGCAATAATTTTAAACGGAACATTTCCAATGCGCATTGTTTTATTTATCGGGTCTACATCTCCGAAAAGTTCGTTTGCTACAGTATTCCCTATAATTGCAACTTTCGTGTTGTTTTTTATATCTTCCGGAATAAAATTTCTCCCCGTAAGGATTTCATAATTTCTTATAAACAAATAAGATGCAGTTGTCCCGCCTATTGTTGTAGACCAGTTTTGATTTCCGTAAGTAAGCTGAGCCGTTCCTGAGGAATAAGGTGCGACCGCAAGAACTCCTCTGGCGGTTTTTTCAATAGCCTCAGCGTCTTTTAGAGTTAATGACGGTTTTGTTCCAAACCCCATTCGCACTCCGCCGGATGTTGCGGAGGCTGAACGTATCATCAAAAGATTGCTGCCCATTGATTCCATATCTTTTGCAATCTTTTTACTTGCGCCTGTCCCGACTGCAAGCATTATTATCACTGCGCTTACCCCGATTATTATACCAAGGCTCGTTAATATTGAACGCATTTTGTTAATTTTTAGGGAACGTACTGCCATTATAACTGTTGATTTAAAATCTATCATAGAACGTAATCCTCCATTTTTGTCGTGACAGGGTGAGGGGTTTTGTTAATTTCATCAGAAATAATATTCCCGTCTTTAAATCTGACAATACGTCCGCAATATTCTGCAATATCAGGTTCATGTGTGACTAGTACTATTGTTTTTCCCATCTGCCTGTTGAGGTTTACGAAAAATTCCATAACTTCAATACTTGTTTTTGTATCAAGGTTACCTGTCGGTTCATCTGCAAGTATGAGAGGAGGGTCGTTAACAATGGCGCGTGCTATTGCAACTCTTTGCTGCTGCCCGCCTGACATTTGATTTGGCATGTGGTCTTCTCTGTTTTTAAGTCCGACAATTTTAAGGGCATTTTTAGCTCGTACTATTCGTTCGGTTTCAGGAATTCCTTTATAAATCATTGGAAGTTGGACATTTTCAAGTGCGCTGGTTCTTGATATAAGATTAAAACCCTGAAATACAAAACCCATTTTTAAATTTCTTACTTGTGCAAGTTCATCTGCATCAAGCGTCAGCATATTTATTCCATCAAGGAAATAACTTCCTGAGTTAGGTTTATCGAGTGTTCCGAGCATTTTCATAATAGTTGATTTTACAGAACCTGAGGCTCCCATAATTGCAACA
>USHE01000025.1 GCA_900554385.1 uncultured bacterium
AACCATCTTGTACGCCGTGAACGTAAAAGGCTTACAGACAAAACAAAATCTCCAGCTTTGATGGATTGCCCTCAAAGACGCGGAGTATGCACAAGGGTTTATACAACAACCCCTAAAAAACCTAACTCAGCTTTAAGAAAAGTTGCAAGGGTTAGATTAACAAACGGATTTGAAGTAACTTCATATATTCCGGGTATCGGTCACAACCTCCAGGAACACAGTGTTGTTCTTATCAGAGGCGGCAGGGTAAAAGACCTTCCGGGTGTTCGTTACCACATCGTTCGTGGTACTTTGGATACTGCAGGTGTTGCTAACCGCGCACAAAGCAGATCTAAATATGGTGCTAAGAAAAATGCTAAAGGAGGTAAGAAATAATGTCTAGACGTTCTAAACCAGCTAAAAGAATTCCTTTGGCAGATCCGGTATACAACAGTGTTGATATATCAAAGTTCATTAACCGCATTATGCGCCGCGGTAAAAAATCATTAGCTGAAAAAATCTTCTACGCAACTATGCAAAGAATTGAAGAAAGAACTAATGAAAAAGCTATGGAAATTTTCCAAAAAGCTCTTACTAATGCAACTCCGTTGTTAGAAGTAAAAGCTAGACGTATCGGTGGTTCAACATATCAAGTTCCTATCGAAGTTAAAGCAGACAGAGGTTTTGCTCTTGCTTCTTCTTGGTTGATTGAATCAGCTAAAAAACGTGGCGGAAAATCTTTCATCGATAAATTAACTAACGAATTAATCGATGCTTCAAACGGTTCAGGCTCTGCTTGCAAAAAACGTGAAGATACCCACAAAATGGCTGAAGCTAACAAAGCTTTCGCACACTATAGATATTAATAATAATTTTATTATTATATATTTGAAAAATCCCGTCTTTTGGCGGGATTTTTTATTATAGATTTTTTACATCAGTTTCTGGGGTAGTTGTAGCCCTAATGCCGTAAATTTTTTCAAGTGTTGAAAGTACCGAAGGATTTATCACATTTGGCGGACACTGTGAGATAAATATATTTTTTGCGCCATTTTCTTTTAATGCTATAAGCTTTGTAATTGAAGCAGCCTCGCATTTTGTTATGAAAAAGCTTATTCTCTTTGAATTAACTGGAATTAGCTCAAATAAGTATTTTAAAACTTTGTATGCCATAGGCTGATTATTTACAATATTTATTTTAAGTGAATTTGTGGAGTTCTGAATATAAGAAAAACTTATTACAAATGTCTTATCAGGCAGAAAATTAAATAGTTTCTTAAAATAAAGCTCCTGCTGCTTTGAATGATTTGAAAGCCCTATTACAATTAATCTCTCAATTTCATTTGAGCTAAATTTTTCGGCTATTGTAGAGAGTTCAGCCATTAAATTATTTCTATCATACCCGACAAGCTCGCTCTCCCGCTGCTGACCTTTGGCAAATCCTTTTGCATCTTTAGCAGAACTAATTACCTGAGAGAAGTCATTATCTACGATTTGGACAACACCATTAGGTTTAAATTTTTCAGTGCTGAACAATCTTCCACGATAAAGATATTCAAGGTTTTGTGAAGAATTTTTTGTCAGAAGTATTGCACCAGGGAATGTTGCAAAATCCAGTACACATTTTTCAAAACAGTTCCCGTAATGCCCTTTTAACCTATTAAATTGCCTAAATTTCTCAAATGAATGTGCGATCAGCAGATCGCCATGAGTATAGATGTCAATATCTTCGTTTTCAGAAAACTCAAGAAAATCGTATAATTCCCGAAGTGACCCGCCTGAAACGAGAACCGCTTTACCTTTTTCTGTAGAATGGGAAACTTCAACCTCTGAAATAGCTCCAAATCGCTCCATTTCTGTATCAGCGATTTTTTCTAAGATATTTTCGCTAAGAAATACAAGTTCTTTTATCTTATTTTTTAGTCGTGAAATAGATATTCTGCCTGAATTTAAGCAATCCAGTCCTTTTAATATTTCTAACTCGGCTGCTTCATCTGTATTACCTGAATTCCGTAATTTTACAAGACTAAAAGACACTGATTTCAGAACAGATAAAAGTATTTCATTAATATTTTTTTGTCTGACAGACATTTTATTATATTTATCAAGAAACATTCTCTCACCCTGCGAAATAATACCGGCAAGGGTCATTTGCGGAGAAATTTTCAGCCCGAATTTCAATTCTTCACAGGTGGTATTTCTTTCTTCGCAAATTTTCAAATATTGCCTTTTAGTCTTGATAAGAAAAGCATATTGCTTGCTGACTAATCCCAGAAGCTGCTCATCAGTGTAATCCGTTGTAGAAATAAGAGTGGAAAGACTCTCTACAATATTTGCACTAATCTGAGATATATTTTCCCCGAATTTATCAAGTTTTAGAGCGTAAAAAGAAAGCTGCCTTAAAAATACAATTAAGACTTCCTGCAAAGATGAAATTTTTGGAGCAATTGAACAAGCTCCACGGGCGTTACACTCATCATATTCAGAATTTTCGTTCCTGTAATAGTTATAAAACATTCTTACAACTCCCTATGCCAAGTTTTTCTTTTTTCTAATGTAGTCAATAATCACATCGGATTCATACATAACCTCACCACTCTCTGTATCCGCAAGAAACGGAACTTGAGCCATTTTACCAATTTCCATTAATTTATCATAATTTTTGGGATCGGTTATATTTTTGTGGTTGAAGTCAATATTGTTTTCCTCAAGAAAAGATAAAACCTTTCTGCAATATGGGCATGTTTCACTGTAATATAAATCAAACATTCTCGTTCTCCTTTTTATATATATTATAGAAATAAAGAAATATATTTTATCCCCCGGCAAGATTGCATAAGAATAATTTTTATATTACACTTTATGCTATGGATAAGAAAAATATATTGGTAGTTTTTGGTACTCGACCGGAAGTTATTAAGCTTGCTCCGGTTATTATTGAGCTAAAAAAATATTCTGATAAATATAATGTAATTATTTGCAATACAGAACAGCAAAAAGAGCTTTCTAACCAGACACTTGAGTATTTTGGCTTAAAAGCTGATATAAACCTTGATGTAATGAAACCTAATCAATCATTACTTGAAGTTCAAACAAGAATTTTAAATGCACTAAACAAGGTTTATTCTGAAAACAGAATAGACGCGACTATTGTGCAGGGTGATACTATGACAGTTTTATGCGGAGCTTTGGCAAGTTTTTACAATAAAATTCCGGTATTTCATGTGGAAGCGGGACTCCGTTCCTATGATATTTATGAGCCGTTTCCGGAGGAAGTTATGCGCCAGATGACTTCACGTGTAGCTCAGTTACATTTTGCCCCTACGGAAAAGAATAGACAGGCATTATTAAAGGAAAATATAGACGATGATAAAATACATGTTGTCGGTAATACTGTTATTGATGCTCTGTTCTGTCTTTCTGAAGATACTTTGCACAGTGCAGAAAACTTTTATACACAAAATGGTATTACCGTAGATGATAAAGTTGTCTTAATAACCGCTCACAGACGAGAAAATCACGGTGAAAGAATTGATAGAATTATAGATGCTATAAGCCATCTTGCTTCAAAATATGCAGATCATACATTTATAATACCTGTCCACCCAAATCCTAACGTAAAGAATAAAATTCACGAACGATTAGGGCATTTTGACAACATAAAACTGTTAACCCCGCTTGACTACCCTTATCTTGTGTATTTAATGAAAAATGCCAAGCTAATCCTTACAGATTCGGGCGGAATTCAAGAAGAAGCCCCGTCTTTCGGGTGTCCGACTCTTGTTATGCGCTACGAAACCGAGCGTCAGGAAGGAATTGACGCAGGTGTCTCGGTTCTTGTCGGAGCTGATTATGAAAAAATTGTTTCGCTTAGTGAAAAAATTCTTTCAGATACGAGAGAAAATACAAGATTAAAAGCTTTAAACCCATATGGTGACGGAACTTCTGCCAAGAAGATTCAAGAAATTATTTGTAAATATTTTTTAATATAATCTAAATATAGCGCAAATTTTATTTTTATCACCATTACTAACTTTGGACTTAGAACATAGAAGGAGATTGAACAACTATGGCAATTAGAAATGTTTTGACAAATTTGCATATTAATCCTAAAAATATTGCAAAATCAACAGTTAATGCAGGAAAAGAAGCTATAAGATTTGATAAGCTAACACCGGAAATGGCAAGTAATAACGCTAAAGCTTACGGTGTGATGCTTGAAACTCAAGATATGAGTGCAGTAACAGCAAAAGACGGTAAATTACTTTTATCAAACATGGATAACGGTAACATTGAAAAAGAAATCATAAGAAATAACCCTTATGAATCTTATACAGTTGTTTATGATAAAAACGGAAAACTTACTCAACTAAGAGAACAAGTTGCCAACAAACCTGAAGTAATTGTAGAATAATTAGACTAAAAAGCCCCTTGAAAGGGGCTTTTTAAATAGAACTTTAATTTATTTTTTCGACATTCCGGCAGTAATATTCATAAATGGAACTGTGTTACCCATCATGTATTGTGGAAGATGTCCATCCCATTTTTGAACAGCTTCGTACTCGACAAGAGCCTTGTTTTGAGTAAGTGCATTTGCCCTAATTGCCATAGATTTAGCTTCTGCTTCTGCTGAGATAATTTTTTGTTTAGCTTCTTCTTGTATTTGAACAGTTCTGTTTTTCGCTTTTAAAGCTTCTTGTTCTGCAGTAACTTTGCTTTCAATAGCTCTTTCGAAACCTCCGGAATAATTTATGTCTGTAATCTGAAATCCTGTGACATTGATATAACGGGGTTCAAGTTGGGTTTGTAATTTTTTCAAAATATCTATTGTTGCGGATTCTCTGTTTGCAACAAGATCTTGTGCATTCCACTTACCGATTACGTCTTTGATAGTACCTTCAACAACTGGCATTAAAATATTGTCAACATAACCTGTACCAACTTCTCTAAACATTTTATGAGCATTTTGAGGCTGTAAGTTATAGTTAATTACATAAGAAATTTTTGCCTGCTGAATGTCTTTTGTGTATAAGTCTGTTTCAATATAAGTTTTCTGTGTTTTTACATCCATGTTTTTTATTTTTGAAATAAATGGAGTAACCAGATGTACACCCTCCGTGTAACTTTTTGGAGAAACTTGTCCAAGAGTAACTTTTACCCCTCTTTCCCCAACACCTACAATTGCAATCGGGTTACAGATTACAATAAACACAATAAGTAACAAGGTCACCAAAACAGGTGTTGCTAAATTTTTTCCTTCCATAAGTGAAGCCCTTTCTTTTAAATAATTCTGCATAGTCTTATTAACTGCAGGCTCTGGAGTTATATCAACGACCTTTGACGCTGTAGACCTGCGAGTTCTGCGTTTTGGTTTAGGAGTAATTGATTTTTTGAATATATTGACTATCTTATCACCCCAAAACACCCAAACTATAATTAGACCAATTATAAGATTGAAAAATAAATCAATATAATTCATACTAAACTAATCCTATAAATGCCAATATCACATATACTGCAATAATAAACATAGCGAGTAATCCAAATACTTATAAAATAGATTAGACACTTTTTTCGTAAAGGTATTCATTGAACAGGTAACTGCAAACAATAATAATAATGTTTGTAATAATGACTAAAGCAAGCAGTATAAATATAACTCTAATTGCCATAACTAATCTCTTTCACTATATTTTTCTATTTATTCACAACTCTTTGAAGATGTCTGATGGTATCAGCACGTCTTATAGCTTCTTTTACACGAGGATTTCGGATTTTATAATCAATACTCGGTATAGTAAGAAGTTCTTTTCTGTAATTTTTATACATTTCGATTTCTCTATCACGCATATTTTTTTGTATTGCATCAACAATATCAGCATGAGGATCGTCTTTGATATTTTTACTCATTAAGAAAATCGAAGAAAGAGCAATAAATGCTGCAATACTCCAAAGTATAGTATTTTTTGAAATACTGTCCGTTACAACAACCGGAGATGATGCAGGAGTATCAAAAATTACATTTGCGTTTGCAACATTTTCACCGTTTATGTGAACTCGTACAGAATTTGCACCACTGTCTTCAACAATAACACTGTTAGCGTTAGAAGTATTCTTATACATTGTAGTCAAATTATTACCGGCACTAACCCCTTTAATATCAAGAGTAAGTTTTCCTGTTCCATCAACAGTACGTTTTACGCTTGCTATATTATCAGAACGTAAAATAACGTTATAGCCATTGTCAGTTCCCTCTAAAACTACTGTGTTTAAAAAGTTATCGGAAGCAAATGCCGATATTGCTGTAACCAAGAATATTGTTATTATTAAAATTAGCTTTCTCATGATTCCTTTATCCCTAATATTTACACTACTACAATACCCTTTTTAATATATTAAGACATCAATCAATGGTTTAAACTTTATACATCCATAGATTTATATTTAAGCTAAAAGGCTCTAAAAACCAAGTTTCAGAGCCTTTATTTATATGAAATCGTGTTACCTGTTACTTGATTTAATAACTGTAAATAAGTTATTTTGCTATTTATGTAAACAAATGTTACGAAAATAAGCCATGCTGAAATCGAGAAGTTTTATTTTTGTTTATATATATGTCACGAGAATGTTAATTAGATATTAAGGAGTGAGATATATGAATTCTATCAATGCAAAATCTTCTAACAATCTTAACACTGGAATTAACCAACGCCCTGTTGAATCTGTAGAAACAGCAGGTTCACTGGCATATAATAACCAACCAAGCTGGATAGCAACACCTCAATACGATTCATACACATCATCAAATCCGTTTGCACCGGCAATCGATTATTCAAGCTACTCTTCATCAGAAAGTGCAACAGTAGCAAGCACAGGTTTCCTAGCAAGTTTTTCAAGTGCAGTATCTACTATTGGCGGTGATTCAGCTTTCAGTGGTGGAGCTTCTGCTGGCGGATTTTCAGGCGGATGTGCATGCTCTTGTTCTTCCGGCGGTGGTTTTTCATCATTCGTATAATAAGGTTTAAAGTAAAGAAATAAATGAAAATGGATTAATATAGGCGGTTGATTTCAAACCGCCTTTTTTATTGTAAATTTGTAAAATGGATAAAAAGTATTATACATATATACTTCTAATTGAAAATAATTCGCTATATTGCGGTTATACAGATGATGTTGAAAAAAGGTTTCAGACGCATCTTTCGGGAAAAGGCGCAAAGTACACACGCGCACATAAACCTATAAAAATTGTGTATACAAAAGAATTTAACACTAAATCTGAAGCTATGAAAGAAGAATATAGAATAAAAAATCTGTCACACAGCGAAAAATTAAAGTTAATTAATATGTAAATAATTTGTAACAAAAGTGTTATATTATTAAAGAATAGTGAATAAAATGCCGATATTCCAACTAAGGAAATTAACAAAAGGGAACATGTTATGGGAATGTCAGCATCACAAGCAAGATTATTGTATATTACCGCACAGTTAAATAATCTGTCTTTACAAGGGCAAAATGTTTCTGATGCTAAAATAAGATTATCAATGGATTCTGAAAGAATTCAGGAAAAATACACACGCGCTCTTTCAAATAGCCGTCTTTATATTAATCCGAATATTTTTACTATTGAAGGTGGAACTACAAAATCAGAACTCATTACACTTGAAAATCTAAAAGGACAAAATTTATTTGTATATGACGGGTCAAAAATTCTTGGCTACAATTACGAAAAGAAAGACACCGGAAAAACAGAAAAAGTAATTGTAGGATACGAAGATGATCTTACAAAACCAATTTATCCGACTAAAAAGGAAACTGAAACTTTTAGAACAGCTTCTAATACAATTCCTGCATACGGAACAGAAACACTTGATAAAATGAATGAAATTGTTGCAGCAACAGGACTTGGTGAAAATGACCTTGAAACTGTTTCTTATACAACAATGGTTAATGGTCAGAAAAAAGAGATTAATTCAATTTCTATCAAGTCACAAGCTGGATTTGATGCCATTATTGAACAGATGGCGAACAACCCGGATGCGGCAAAACAAAACTATGTACTTGATTTACCTGATGGTGTTGATATTAGTTTGGCAGGTTATAACTGGCATGGTATCAATGGTTTTCAGGGTATCTTTGACGGAAACGGCAAAACAATTAAAGGCTTAAACGGCGACGCAGGTTTCTTCAATTCATTGTACGGTGTTGCAAAAAATATCAACCTTGAAGGCGCAAATATAACAGCAGAAACAGATGCACTTGGCGCATTATCAAATTATCTTGCTGACGGTGCTTCAATTGAAAACTGTAATGCAACAGATGTAAATATTACTTGTAATTTACAGCCTAACACAAAATATCCTGTAGGGTATGTACCTGAAAGAGCATCTGTAGGCGGACTTGTTGGATTGAGCAACGGTAACGTAAGCAATTCAAGCGTTACAGGTACAATCAATGTTCCAAATGCAGATGACAGCTTTGGTTTTATTGGCGGATTTATCGGTGCTAATACAAATATTGTCAAAGGTGAAAGCGAAATCAAAAATTGCTATGCTGATGTTGACATAAAACTCGGTGCAGGAAGCGATTATTCAAACTCAATCAACAACTTCATAGGCGATGATTCACACGAAACTACAATTAAAAACTGCGTTGCAATGGGTGCAATTACAAACGCTGGCGGAGCAACCATTAATGCTTCAGATTTAGCTTGCCGCGGTCCTGTACTCGAATCTGATACCAGCAATATGATGGCTCTTGATACAAGAAATAACAATAACGTACTTTACTGGAGCAATTCAAAATCACCAACTTACGACAGTGGTTCTACTAATGTCGGAGTTTTAGGAACAGCAGGACAAGAAACACTTTCTGACGGTTCAAAGGCAAATGTTTGGATTCATGATGGAGCAGACGGCTATAACGATCAAAATCAGGCAACTTCTCAAGCAAACGGACTTCCGGTATTAAATCTAAAAGAACTTCAGGAAGACGCTCTTGCTAAAGAAGATACAAAAGAAACCCCTGATACAACCCAGCCTCCTATCGGGTATGAACAAAAGCCGATTTATAAAGATGTTCCTATATTTGAAACGGTTCTTGTTGAAGACGATAGTTTTGGCGGTCTATCTTCTCTTGAACTTGAAACAGGTATAAGAAACGGGAAATATCAACTTGTATCACCTTCTAAAGAAAATTCAACACAAGGTTTTGAAATAAACGGAACTGACTACGACCTCGTTTCATTAGAAAGCTGCACTGCAATAGTTGATAAACAGGACAGTAACGCAGTTGCTCTTGCTGAAGCTGAGTACGAAAAAAGCATGGAAGCAATTCAGGCACAAGACAAAAGATATGAAATTGACCAGAAAAAAATTGACACTCAATACGACGCACTGCTTGCAGAAGAAGAAAGTTTAAAATCAGTTTTAAACAAAAACGTAGAAAGATCTTTTAAAACATTCGGTTAATAAATAAGGATTACAAATGGCTATTGAAGTATCAACAGCAAAACTAAATACAATTATAACTTCCGATGCATCAAAAAAGCAGGACAGCGAACTTGCTCTACCTGAAACAAATTCCAGCAATGATGCCTGGTTATTGTCTATCACTGCACGTTACAATAAAGATGCTCTTACTCAAGTTGAAAGAGTTATGAGTACAAATGAAGTTATTGATGGTACTGTTGCTGCTGAAATAGATAAGATTATAGCAGAAGAAGACCAAATAAATGCAGTATTAAAAGAAAATGCCAATACGCTTAATGCAGACAAAATAGACACACTGCAGCAATCATTACGTGCCACTACCGCAAAAACTATCGGATTTGTTAAATATACAGGGAAATCCAAAATTAATGCAAAAACAGATACTACTTCGATTAAAAATTCAATAGTCGCTTATAATGCAGCAGAAAAAAAACTTTTTGAAGATTCAATTGATGTAATGTGTGAATGGCTTGACGATTACATCGCAAACTACAACGTACGAGTTGCTCAAGGCAATATGAACGGTGATTCGGAAGTAAAACTTTCATTTTTACTTGAAGCAAGAAAAGCAATTGAAAATTGTGATTTCAAAGTGGGATTTGGAACTGTAGGCACAGGTCAGAATGACAACTTTACACCTGATGACACAACTATGGGTTCCTATAACCCAAGTATGCTTATGTACAATAATGGAACACTTGTCGGATATGATACATACCACTTGAACGGTCCTGACAGAAGCATTTTATTAAATCCAAGTTATTTTATGCCTGACAGAAAATACTCAAATGTGGATGAAATAAAAGCAGCAATCCAAGCTGGTACAACATCTTTCAATCCGGTTGATCTTCTTGTAGATGAGGCGGCTTATAATAATTATTGCAAAACTAACTTAGCAGCAACATTATGGCATGAATTAATCCACTCAACTCATATTTATAATGAATATGTAACTTATTTCGCTACAGATGCTTATGAAGACGACATTGCAAACAAAGAGGTTGAAGGGTTTTCTGTTAATACCTTAAACTTTTTGAAGCAAGCTTTCCCTGGATTTGCTAATGGCGTAACTTATAAAAGCGTAGGCGTTACACACTATTTCGATAATTACAATGATGTAGTTGATTTTGCGTGGGATGCAATTCAAAATAATAAAGAAGCCTTTGATCTTTACATGCCTGGTGTTTCAAAAGCTGAATTTGAATCTGAATTGAAAAACTTTATTGCATAATCATAATTACTCATCCAGAAATCTGTTTAAGTCCATTTCAGGCTTTGAATTTCCTACAGGTACAAGTTTTTGAAGTTCAGCCTCTGCTTGCGCCTCGCGCTTAGCTTTTTCGGCTTCTTGCTTTATACGTTCCTTTTCAGCTTTTTGTTTTTCTTTTTCAATTCTTTTTTGCTCTTTTGCCTCATCTTTAAGTTTCTTTTTCTCTAGGCGTTCAGCTTCTTTTTGATCACGAATGGCTTTCTTTTCTTCATAAATCTGAACAGTATCATTTCGTGTTGTAGTTCCTTTAACCTTCTGTTGATATTTATATTCCTTTGTATCTTTTTTGTAGTCAGCATTAAGCTCTTTTATTTCAGACTTATATTCGTCATTCATCTTCTTTAATTCAGCTTTATCTTCGGCTTTTTTACGTTTTTCTTCAGACTTTTCAAAACGCTTAACCTGTTCTTCTTCAACTTGGAGTTGATCTGGCGGCACAACACCATCTTGAATAATTTTAAAACCGTTGATACTTACCTGAACATTTTTATTAGTAAAGGAAATCAATCTGGTCTGCTCGCCTTTAGCATCAACACTCCAAGACCCAAGAAATACAGGATCTTTTCCGGTGTAAGCGTATGCATAGGCGATAATTCTATCAGGGTCATTCAGGTCAAACCCCAGCGGATAAATATCCCAGCGTTTATCATCAAGATTTACGTCCTGATATTGTTTCCAGTAGTATACTATTGCAGCACGAAGTTCCTTCAAATCATATGATGTCTTTGTTGTAAAATCATAGACAATTGCATTTGTCTGCCATATCCCGTCTTTTGAATAGCCAATTTTCTCTTTAACAAGCAATTTAGAGCCGTCAGGAGAAAAATCAATTGGAGTTAGGGTTCTAAAAGAATAACCGTCAGTAATTGACTTATCTGTAGATAAAATTGGTACGGGATATCTGTGCATTACATTTGCCTTAAGAATTTTATTCAAATTCGTTTCATTTTTTTCGAGAGGAATGACAAATAAATCACATGCGACTGCCGCACTTGACGGATAATAATAAATAGAAGGATAAACAAGTATTGAAAAATCAGGCGAAGCTATCCCTTGAGCATTTTGCTGTCTTCTTGCGTAAAATGTTCTCTTAATTGATAATTCCGGACTCCCCGGAGGATTGTTATAGCGAACGATTTTATAAGTCGGCTGTGGAACGTACTTCATATCCGAACCTTTTTCAACTTTAGGAATTTCTTAATCTTGTACAGTTTTGTCTTTTGGAACGGAAAAAAGTTCGTATACATCACCCGTCAAAAACCCTGAGGGATTTCTCTCCAGAACACGTTTTTCATATTTTTCTTTTGCTTCTTGTTTTTGAAGTTCGTGGACATAGCGCATTTCCTGCTGGCGAGCATCCCCTCTAAATGGCTCTGATATTTTCTCTTTAACTTTTCCCAGATTAATCTCCGGCAAGTCAATATCAGGAAGTTCTACAGCATAAGCTGATGTTCCACAAATCGCTACAGAGAACAAAAGCAGCAACCCTTTTTTCATCTTAGACAAGACCTTCCTTCATTGCCATTGCAGTTGCTTTTGCACGTGTGCGAACATACAATTTTTGCAAAATACTATGAACGTGTGTTTTTGTTGTAGAAATTGTTATGCAAAGCTTATCTGCAATCTGTGGATTTGTAAGCCCGTCAACAATCAATGCTAAAACATCCATCTCCCGTTCAGTCAGTCCGTATAGATTTTTACCGAGTTTGTAATTAATTTCGCCGCGTCTTTCTTCATTAACATTGGTACGTCTGATATTAGTTAAGACAACCTTTGCAATGGCAGGATCAAGCCAGCCTGTACCTTCGCTTACAGCAAGAACTGCAGAAATTGTCTGGTCAACAGTTGCGCCTTTAGTAATATACCCGTCTGCCCCTGCTTGAAAAGCATCAAAAATATCGTCTTCATCTTCCCTTGAGGTATACATTAAAACTTTAATTTCTGGTCTGTCTTCTTTAATAAGTCTTGTAGCCTCAATACCGTCAATTGTGGGCAGCCCAATATCCATAATAACCAAATCAGGTTTCATAGAAAGAGCCTTATCTACACCTTCCTGCCCATCAACTGCCATATCCAAAATTTCTATATTAGGGTTCTTACTCAAAACCACCGACAGTGCAACGCGTGCCATATCCTGATCTTCAATAATAAGTACCTTAACCATTTATTACCTGTCTTTCTTCTTTAACAACATCTGTCAATAGGAAAGTAAATTCACTTCCTTTGTTTAGTTTACTTTCGAGCCAGATTTTGCCGCCATGAGCCTCAATAATCTGTCTTGATAAATAAAGTCCCAATCCTGTTCCGGTTGAGCGTTTTTTAGTTGTACCCTGAGAAAATCTATTGAATAAATTCGGAATATCTTCTTTCGGAATTCCGTTTCCGTTATCAGTGACTGAAAAAATAAAATCGCCTGATTGAACTTTTGCGAGTATCTCGATTTCTCCATTTTTATTAGTATAATTAACAGCATTACCGCAAAGGTTTATTATAACTCTTTTTAATTCTGCCTTATCAGCAGTAATTTCGGTTTTATCTGATATAGCACCCAACTCGAGTTTAAAGTCAATATTTTTCTTTTCCGCAAGCGGTTTTAATTCATCATAGCATTGCTCGACCAAATCTTTTATTGGAAATACGGTTTTGCAAAGTTCAAGTTTTCCGCTTTCAAATCTGTAAACCTCCAACAAAGCATTAACCAAACCCAGCAAATCTTCATTACTTTTCAGCATAGTTGATAAAAGAACCTGCTGTTTTTCCTCAACCTGCCCTAACGAACCATCAAGGAAAAATTTCAATGTCTGAATAGCAGCAAGAAGCGGAGTTCTCAAATCATGCGTGAGAGTCGCAATAAAGTCATCTCTCAACCGCTCTGTTTCTTTATGTTTGCTTACATCTCTGATAACACCGACAAATTTATCACAAACTTCATCATTTATTGCTGCAAAGTTAATTTCTACAGGAATTTTACCTTCACCAAGTGAATTTCTTATATAGCAATCCTTTATCAAGACTTCACCGGTATCCGCAGACAAACCCATTATAATGCCGTTTGAATTTTCTCGAATATTTTCTGAGAACTTACCCATAGAAGCAATTTCCTGAAATTTCTTTTTACAGAGAGAAGCTTCGCTTAACCCTGTCATATTTTCGCAAGCAGGATTTGCCTGTTCTATTTTACCCTTTGAATCAATAATTATAATTCCGTCAGCGCAATAATTAATAATCCCTGATAACTTGCTGTTTGCTATCATTAAATCCTTTGTTCGTTCTGCAACAAGTTCCTCAAGAGAAGTTGAATATATTTCCAGTTGTTTTTTCGCTTCTTCCAGCTCTCTAATCTTATCCCGCAAATCACTTAAAATATGGCTTCTTTCAATCCCGTTTCTTATATTAAACAGTAAATCGTCATTATCCCACGGTTTTTCAATATATTTGTACAAACCAATTTCATTAATTGCTTTTATGGCATTTTCTTTATCCGCATAACCTGTCAACAAAATCATACTGACTTCGGGATACAGTTTTTTAGCCTCTGTTAAGAACTCAAGTCCGTTCATTTCCGGCATGATAAAA
>USHE01000026.1 GCA_900554385.1 uncultured bacterium
GTACTACAACATTTTTTATTTTCCCTTTAAATTTTTATTTCCCCTTTTTACAGACGTCAATGACGTCTTTTTTATTGGCAAATTTTTTGCAGCTCGTACCGCTACATATAAAGAACTTGTAAAGACACCGTAAATATGTGGTAAACTATATATTATAGGAAAAAGGAGAGAAACATGATTCCAATTTTAGATTCAAAACGTCAGTACGCCACAATAGGTGCGGAAGTTGAAAAAGCAGTTTGTGAAGTTTTACGCTCAGGGTCTTATATTCTCGGACCAAATACAAAAGCTTTAGAACAAGAATTGGCTGATTTTATCGGCTGTAAGTATACCGTAGGACTTAACTCAGGTACAGATGCTCTGCATCTTGCACTTAGAGCTTTAAATATCGGTGCCGGAGATGAAGTTATTACCGTTGCTTTCACTTTCGTAGCTACAACAGAAGCTATCGGTATTGTAGGTGCAAAACCTGTTTTTGTTGATATTGATAAAGATACATTTAACATGGATGCATCAAAACTTGAAGCTGCGATTACTTCTAAAACAAAAGCTATAATTCCGGTTCACCTTTACGGTCAACCTTGTGATATGGATACAATTATGGCTGTTGCTAAAAAACATAATTTGCACGTAATTGAAGACTGCTGTCAGGCAATCGGAGCTTTATACAAAGGTCAGATGGTCGGTACATTCGGTGATTTCGGATGTTTAAGCTTCTATCCAACTAAAAACTTAGGCGGCATGGGCGACGGTGGATTAATCATGACAAATGATGAAAAATTACGCGACAGAGTTATTGCTTTAAGAAACCACGGCGGAGCAATCCGTTACCACCACGACGAAATCGGGGTTAACAGCAGATTAGACGAAATTCAATCTGCAATCCTTCGTGTTAAACTTCCTCATATCAAAAAGTGGAACGAAATGCGCCGTGAACACGCTTACTACTATAACAAATTGTTTGCAAACTGTCCGGATATCCAAACTCCAAAAGAACTTGACGATACGTATTGCGTTTACCACCAATATACAGTTAAAGTTCCTAACCGTGATGAAGTTCATAAAATGCTTCAAGAACGCGGTATCGGCGCAATGCTTTACTACCCTATTCCTCTGCACTTACAAAAAGTTCACGAATATCTCGGTGTAGGAAAAGGTTCACTACCGGTATCAGAAAAAAATACAGAACTTGTAATTTCGCTTCCAATGTTCCCTGAATTAACTAAAGAAGAACAGGAAACAGTTGCCAGCACTCTTATTGAGTGTATTGAAAAATCGAAATCACTTGCAAATGCATAAATTACATAAAATAAAAAAGCCTCTCCCAAAAATTGGAGGGGCTTTTTAACAAGCAATATTTAAACTCATACCCTGCTGTATCATTTTAGTAAACTTATATCCATCCTGTTCAACTTCCTGGTACGGCTTGCCTATCTGGTGCGTTCCGTTAAATCGGTCTAATCCGCTGCCATAAGTCGTATGCGCTGTTACATTTGCAGAAAACACATCTTTCATGGTTAGCCCGAGAAACTTACCCATGCTGTTAATACCTTCATATCCTGTTTGATATTTCTGGGTATTATCGTTTTTGCGAACATTGGTAGTTGTATTAATCTCGGTAGGGCGTGTACCTTGCTCGACTTGAACATTTGAATCTCTAACGGCAGCTGCGGCTTCATAGCTTGGAATAGCATCAGCCATATCATTCTTAGGCATTCCGACCTTATTAATAGTCATATTATCATGAGGTGCCATGATGTAATTTCCTTTTTCTCTATACTCTTATATATATAAAGTATATACTGTTA
This sequence comes from uncultured bacterium, assembly GCA_900554385.1. Taxonomy (GTDB): domain Bacteria; phylum Cyanobacteriota; class Vampirovibrionia; order Gastranaerophilales; family Gastranaerophilaceae; genus Scatousia. The sequence continues at coordinate 1,809 of USHE01000026.1, forward strand.
AAAAAATTGCTTTTATTTTTAAATTTTCTTAACATTTGTTAACAAATATCCCTTATATATCCATTGCCCAAGTTTTATATTGAATTAACGTTATATTAAGTTTTGTAAAGTGTAAAATCTACACTATATTGGCATTTTTCAGGTTTTGGAAAATTTTATTAAAACATTTTGTTGACATTTAAGTTCTTTTGGTGCATAATAATTACATAAGATTTAAGTGTAGTCGAAACACTAAATATAAATAGATTCATTAACCCCAAAAACATATAAACTCCTAAATAATAAACACTAAAAGAGACCATTAGGATGCAGAAAACGACCCACTCAGCAATGAGTGGTTTTTTTTATATAATCTTGCATACTTTACCTCAAGCCTTTTACAACATCACACTTGAAAATTAATTTTATGCTTTTCAAAACGCTCATTATAGAAATCAGAATTAGACTTTATCTTGTGAGCAGGCAAAATCATGTTTATGCCTTTTGTAAAAACAGGAAAATCCTCTACCGGACATCTATCAATATATTGTGCAAGAAATAGATTAAACTCATCAAGGGAATTATCTTTTGAGTATAATTTATCAAGAAGTTTTAGAGCCTGAGCGGTAAAATCATCATACATATCATCAGAAATTATCTCGGATAATATTGTGCCTGCATTAATCTTTGATTTTACATCAGGCTGAAATCCATAGTGTCGATGAAACTTTACAGCCTCAGGCATAGAGAACAATGTTATTTTATTAAGATTATTCGCCTTCATTTCTATAATACTTGCAAGGCGCAGCAACTCACCCAAACCTTTACGACGAACAGGAGCATGAACTTTTATATACTCACCTTCCAATTCATTAGAACTTAATCGAAGATAATAATCATGATAGCCGAATTCATTATTTTTTAAGCTGTTTACAACGGTTCTGCATGCTGCTTCCGATTCTGTTGGATAAGAATTAAGAATAACAACTTTATCTTCAACTAATGCGGGAACTTTTTGAAGATATTTTCTATCAAAATTTTTGTAGAAATTAATTTGTGATCCTAATTCAGGTGTTGAGTTACGCAATATACTAAATAAATTTACCATATTAGTTTTAACACCAAACAAATATATTTTTGCTACATCTTTTTAAGAACGACAAGATTTCTTGTGTAATTTTCGTCGAGAGGAAGCTCATACTCAATAATATCAATTATTTTTAGATTGAATGATTTTAAACTTTTTTGTGCGTCTGTAATTTCTTCATCAACACGTCTTGACTTATATGCAACAAAATACCCGCCAGACTTTAGCAAAGGGGCGGCATAAGACGCAATAACTTTTAATGGTGCAACAGCACGGGATGTTATCAGATCAAATTTTTGTTTAACATTCTCAGCTCTATCACAAATAGTGTTAAGATTTTCTATTTTCAAATCCGCCTTTATACTTTCAACAGCGTTGATTTTTTTTCTTATACTGTCGAGCGCAAAAACCTTTAAGTTCGGAAAAGCCAGTGCTACAGGAACCGCGGGAAAGCCTCCGCCTGTTCCGATATCCAGCATAGTTTTAAAATTTGTACCGTATTTGTCAAAGAATTTTTCAAGGGAAAGACTGTCGTAAATATGTTTTTCCCACAAATATTTTTCATCATTCTTTGATATCAGGTTTAACATGGAATTCTTTTCCAAAAATGTATATATATAGTCATCAAAAAAATCTTTACTTTTCATCTTGTAATTCTTTCCTCATATCTTCAAATTCCGACCCGAGCCTTACGCGTAAGTCATTCATTCTTTGTAAAACTTTTTGTTTAATATCCTGGTGTTCAGTGGTAAATGTATCTGCAATTAAATAATATTTCATAGCCTGTCTGATATTTTTGTGATTTAGGTAAAAATCACCGTATTGAAGATATACTGCAAACTTTGAAACATCATCATTTAATATTTCAGCACTGGCTATGGCTTTTTTAAGATACATTTCAGCCTTTTCAGGATATTTTCTTGCAGACATTTCTGCAAGTTTTATACAAGAAGCATAGATACCATTATTATTTTTGCCTGCTTCATCAACTTCAAGGCTTTTTACATAATATTTAAATGCCAATTCACTCATGCCTGTTTCTTCAAAAATCAACGCAAGATTAGATAGAGCGGATGCAAGATGCGGATTATTCTTTTCTATCTCAGAACATTTTCTGTAATACAATACAGCATCCTCAGTTTCATCTACATCATCACAGCACAAGGCGTACTTAAAGTACAAATCAGCAAGCAAAGCTTTATCTGTCATAGGCTGAACACATTCTACAGCCTTTTTGTAGAATGAATACGACTTTAACAAATCATCATTATAAAGAGTTGCCGCCAGCATATATGACTTTATTTTTATTTCTGCAGAAACGGTATTATCAGAAATAAGCTCGTTAACCACACTCTTAGCTTTATCATGCTTAAAGGTTATGTAGAAAATATTAGCAATTGCAAGTTTCATCTCAGCAATTTTATCCATATCTCCGGCAGACATGAAAAATTCCAGAGCTAAATCATAATACCTTAAAGCATTAAACCAGTCTGACAATTTTTCATAGCACATTGCAAGCCTTGTGTAAACTGTCGGCAGGAATGTGTAAAAATCATCATCATCTTTTTGAAGCAATGCTCTCTGATACAACGCCACTGCTTTTTTATAATTATAAGAATTTTCTTCATCTTTTGCGGAATTAATAAGACCTGCAAGAGGAAGTTTTGCTTCAACTTCATTTAGCGTTTTATTTGAGTAATCAATAAATTTATTTATGGAATCCGCGATTTCCGACATAATCTTTTTTTCATCTTCTTCGGTTTCGAATATAAATGAAATATTTTTCAACTTATCTTCACTATTTTGAACTTCAGATTTCTGCGGAATTGCACTGACACTTTCGGAAGAATATCCGATAGAATTCATTGCAGTAGTATTAACAGGATTTATAAGAGGTTTTTGCGGAATGAACATACTGTGATATTCAATCTCGGAACGCATTGTCTGCCTTGAAATAAGCAAATCTCTCTCAAACGGTTTTAAGGGCAATTGAGTATTGTATAAATCAACACACGCCCTGTGAAGTTTTACATACACCGTATCAGGAATTGAATTTGCAGATATCTCTTTATAATAATCCTGCAGATAAATCATTCCCTTATCCTGAGATAAAATCATGTTATCAATAAAAAATTTAAGTCTTTCTTCATTGTACAAATTAAGAGCCTTTAAAAGATTTACACTGACAGGATGCCGCATCGTTGTCAAAAACCTGAACAAATGCCCGCTTACAGGATCTACGAAAGAAAGAGCCTCTCGTAATATAAAATCATTGTAGGAGAGAAAACTTTTTGTATACCCTTTCAAAAAATCGACAAGACTAAGCTTGTGAGAATTAATAACTTTTAAAGACAACAGTGTGTAGAAAAAATACCCTCTTGAATATTTATACAACTCATCAGAAACAGGTCCGATAAGTTTTACGCCTTCTGCACGAAGCATTTTTTCAAATATAGATTTTTCAAGAGCCAATATAGAAACTCTGTCATAAAAGACTTGTGAAAAATCTTCGTAAGTAAATTTCCTTGAGATTATAATTGTTTTAATATTGGTCTTTTGATTTAAGTGAAACAAGAAATCTAAAATATCCTGCTGATTATCCTTCAAAACCATTTCAAATGAATTAAGTACAATAATAACAGGATTTTCAACTGCGGAAAAATACGCATCAATTTTTTGAGTAAAATTATCAAACTTTGCCTTAGGCTGTTTAATTACATTATTCAAAGCTAGGTTCTTAAAATCCTCAAAAAATGAAAGTAAAATATCATCAAGAATAGTCGTTTCATAACAGTTATATTTCAAGACAATAGAATCAGCACTCACAAACGACAACGCATAATCGACAACTCTGGTTTTTCCCGTCCCCATAAACCCGTTAACAAGAAGCAATGGATTTTCCGAGGATAAAAAACCTTGTATAGCTTGAATTTGATTAAGATTATTTTCAAGAAGGAACTGATTTATTCTGCCATCATCATTTTTTAGCAGAACTTTTTTGTCTGTAATACCATCAATAAACGAATATTTCATACAGTTAAATATATATGATTTTACGATATTTTGCAAATTTATTTTAAATAATTGCACTTTCTTTTTTTTGATAGTAGAATGTTTAGTAGTAAAGTTGAGGGGAAAGGTATGGAATTTTTTAGAAAACACCAGAAATTAATTATCGGTATAATCGCAGTAACATTTATTGCCTGGACTGTCGGTTTAATGATGATTCCTCTCGTTATTAAGTAGATTATGAAAAAACTTCTGAAAAGAATAGCTTTATACATATTATCGGTTTTTGTTTTGACGACCTGGTTGTCAAACACTGCAGACTGCTCGAGTTTGAAATCTATTAACCAAAAAATGAAAACTACGCAGGAAAAAATTAAGACCCTGAAACTTAAAGAAAATCAGGAAAAGAGTAAACTTGTAAAAAACCAGAGAAGGAAAGAGCAAAATCAAGCAAACCTTGCGGCTTCCCAAAAACAGTACTCCGATATAGATATCCGCCTCAAAAATATGGAAGCGGAATATAATGCGTCTGTTGCTGAATTTAATAATGCCGATACCCAGATGAAAAACCGTATCAGGCAGGTTTACAAATCACAAAGAAAGGGTATGTTTGAATTAATTCTAACAGCAAAAGACTTAAACGGACTTTTAGACGTAAATTACTTTGAAAAAATAGTTATAAAAAATGACTACAAAAGAATGATGGAGTTAAAAACAAAATCTGCTAATATTGCTAAGATGAAAAAAGATATAGAAGCCCAAAAGATTTATCTTGCACAAACAATAAAAGACATAAATTCACAACAAGCCTCCCTTCAACGTGCTATTGCTGAAAATCAAAACATGATTAACAAACTAAAGACAGACCGTAGAGCTTATGAACGTTCTGAAAGAGAGCTTGCCAGACAGTCAGCAAATCTTCAAAGCATGATAAGTAAAAGTTACGGACATTCTAATGTCAAAGTTTCATCAACCGGTTTTATGAAACCAATTGGCGGAAGAATAACGTCCCCATTTGGCTGGAGAACACCCCCGATATTCAAAAGCCGAACATTCCACTCCGGAGTAGATATAGGCGGACCTAATATGGGAAGCATACACGCCTCTAACGCAGGAAAAGTCATTTACTCAGGATGGTACGGAGGTTACGGGAAAGTGGTTATTATTGACCACGGCACAGTAAACGGGCATCCGACAACAACCCTGTATGCTCACATGGCAGCAACAAAAGTAGGCGTCGGACAAACTGTTTCAAAAGGACAGGTAATAGGACTTGAAGGTACAACAGGTTATAGCACAGGACCACACTGTCACTTTGAAGTAAGAATTAACGGAAAACCTAATAATCCGTTAAATTATATCTAACATAAGGAAGAAATTCTTGAAAAAATACGTAATTCTATCTTTAATAACATTGATGCTCGGAGTTTCTGTATCAGCTCAAACAACGCAAGATGAAAACAGTAAACAAATCATCTCTGATATGGAAAAACTGCAGGATAACCTGTTTATGGCTCCTGTAATACCGCTGCCGGAAGTTAAATATGACATAGAAACAGTAGAAGAAACAACCGGAATGGAAAGATTTACGGCAACCAAACACGGAATGCCGCTTTTTAAAAAAATGCGTATAAAAATGCAGAACTTCTACAAAACAAAAGCCCACGAAGCTGAACTTGAAGAACAAAAACAAGAAGCCGAAGAATTAAAAAGACTTCAAGAAGAAGAAAATGAACAGGATTTAACAATTGATGAATTAACTGATAGAAATCTAAAAAAAATATATAACAAAAATGAAGAAACTTTAACTACTGAAACTAAAGAAAAAAAGAAATTTTCATTTTTCAAAAAGAATAAAAAACAGGAAACAGTTTCTGATAATGACAAAGATAAAGAAAATCAGGACGAAAACACACCGGATTTAACCGGCTCAATACAACAAGCAGACGTTCAAAAGGAAGTTCAGCTTGACTGTGACAATGTACAATTTTTTGAGGATAAAAATGAAGTTGAGGCTTCTGGAAATCCGATATTATATTTTCCGCCTCAAGGTATAACCCTAAAAGCGGATAAAATTGTCTATAATACCGCCTCAAACATCGTCAAAGCCTACGACAATGTACAGATTATAAAAGACGGCGATACTATATATGGTGATTTTATCCAAATTAATATGAACGAAGAAACAACATTCCTTGACAATATGTCAGCGGATAAAATGCTTATGAGAATTCGTGCAAAAAATGCTCGTTCAGAAGATAATAAAATTATCCTCGAAAAAGGTGATATGAAAGCCTCAAAACCATATATAGCCCGATTTAAAACAAGAGTTTTGGGTATTGATGTTTCTAGAATGGTAATCAGCGATGAAGACCGTTCTTATCTTGATGAAACAGGAAATTCAAAAGTTTCGCTTGACGCAAGCGAGATTAACGTAGATGCCGACAAGGTTCATAATGTAATCACTTTAAAAAATGCGGATTTGAGCTATAATGACAAACACCTTGTCCACTTTGACAAACTAAAGATTTTCACAGATAAAAACAGTGACTATTTTGAAGCAAATTATCCTGAATTTGGCTCACGTTCAAACCTTGGAGCTTTTGCCGGACCCGGATTTGTATTCAAAACTCCGTTCGGCTCTACAGTGAAACTTATTCCGTTTCTTAACTACAAAAACGAAATTGGTGTAGGCGGAGCATTAAAATATAGAAGCGGGACCAATATGACGGAATTAATGTACGGTTCTTCCGCAGATATATTCGTAATGAGAGGTAAACAACAGCTCGATGATAACCTTTATCTGCAATATGGAGCAAACTCCTACGTAGATGACTGGTTCTTGGGTAACCGTATGGCAAAATATTCCGCAGAACTTGTATATAACAACGGGAAAAGAATAAAAAACTTTTTAGGACCAAAACATGACCTAACCGTTAAAAACAGATTATCCGCCGGTATTATGGAAGATAATGATATCTCAAGATACGATTCCAAAAACATGACATCAAGCGGAATGACAACCCCTAGATTTAGATATATGGGCGAATTAGGGCAAAATTTATATAAATATCACGATGAAGAAGCCTTGAAAATGCTATCCTTAGACCTTGTTATGCAGGGCAGCGTAGCATTATACGGTAACGGTGACACTCAGGTTATAGGCAGAATCGGTCCGAGAATTCATACCCAGTATAAATACTGGATGCAGGATATAAGCTACTTCATATCAGGATATCAGGACAATACTCCAATGCCAATGTTTGATGCATACAGATACGGACATTCGAATGTATTTATAAGAGAAGCGGTGAGGGTTAACAAGTACCTGACAATAGCCTATGCAACATCCATTAACCTTTCGGATGACGCTCCTAACAAAAAACAATGGCAAGAAAACGCATTTATCTTTGCGATAGGTCCGGATGACTTTAAAATTAATTTTGGCTATGATTTCATTCGTCAAAACACATATTTCGGTGTAAATATTGCACTTGATACAAAAAACACCAGTGTAAATTTTGATAAAATGGTTATAAAAGACCCTGACAAACTAGCAAGTAAAGAAAAAGAAATCAGAGAAATAACCTTTGAACAACAACAACCTTCTAAAAATGAAATAAAAACTCATGCAAAAGTAATAGAAATTGAAGACCCGAATAGAGAAGAATTATAAAAATGAAAATTGCACCATTAAAAAAAGAAATCATAGAATACGGCAGACTTTGCGGGGAAAAGAATTTCACACCGGGAGTCTCCGGCAATATATCGGCAAGATATGAAGATAAAATATTGATAACATCTTCAGGCTCAGCTAACGGCTATTTAACTGAAGATGAATTTTCACTAATTGATTTTGAAGGGAATGTTCTGGAAGGTAACCCGAAAGCTTCAAGTGAAAAAATGGTACATATAGAATTTTATAAAAAAAGAAAAGACATAAACTATGTAATCCATGTTCATCCGCCTTATTTATGCACTTTTGCTTCCTGCGGGAAGCCAATGGATGAACCGCTTATGGCTGAAATTGTCTACTACTACGGGCAAATCCCGCTCGCTGAATACGGATTGCCATCTTCAAAAGATTTGGTAGAAAAAACCGCCAAGTATTTTGATAAATACGATTCAGTATTGATGGCAAACCACGGATTTATCACTGGCGGCTCAACAATAAAAGAAGCTTACTTAAAATTAGAAATGGCTGAGGGTTATGCTCAAGTCCTATTTAATACAAAGTTATTAGGAAATGAAGTACTCCTGACAGATACACAGGTTCAGGAAATACTAAAACTAAAAAGTTAGAAACTAGAAAAGAGGAATATAAAGTGTCATTAATGTTGGAAAATAAACAGGGATTAATAGCCGGCGACGGTACTTTGCCGGTAAAAATGGCTCAGTATGCCAAAGAGAACGGGTTTGAAGTCGTTTGCATATCATTTTCAAAAGATAATTTATCCCAACTGAAAAAATATTGTTCAAAAGTTTATTCCTGCCACCCCGGTGAAATAAACCGAATTGAAAAAATATTAAAAGATGAAGAAATAAAACAGCTTACATTCTTAGGAAAAGTAAACAAAAGCGTTCTGCTGAAATTATACAAATTTGATTCACGAGCAATCGAACTTCTTAAGACTGTAAAACGCCTCAACGATGACGAAGTAATGCTCTTAATCGTAAGAGAAATGGAAAAAATCGGAATTACGGTGCTGGATCAGACAATATTCATAAAAAACCTTATGATTCCGGCAGGCGTTCTCGGTAAGCACAAACCAACAAAAGAACAGATGGAAGACGTAAACTACGGTTTCTGGCTTGCAAAAGAAATGGGCAAAGTTGATGTGGGTCAATCTGTCGTTATAAAAGACAAAATGATTATGGCAGTAGAAGCAATTGAAGGTACAGACAAATGTATAAGACGCGGAGCAAAACTCGCTAAAAGAAACGCTGCTGTCGTAAAAGTTTCAAAACCAAAACAGGACAAGCGTTTTGATATTCCGACAGTCGGGTTGAGAACTTTGCGTACAATGAGAAAATATAAAGCAAATCTTCTTGCTGTAGAAGCAAATGAAACAATTATTGTAGATCAGGAAAAAGTAATTAAATACGCGGATGATCATCACATAGTGTTAATGGCAGTAAGTTTATGAAAAAAATATTTATAGTCACAGGAGAATATTCAGGCGATATTCATGCCGGCATGGTTGCAAAAGAACTCAAAAAGCTAATTCCGGATATTGAAATAGAAGGAATAGGAGGAGAAAACCTAAAAAATGCAGGTGTGAAGCTTTTTTGCGACCAAAAAAAAATGGGTGCAGTCGGAATTTCTCCCAAAATTATCCTTGACCATTTAACGCTGGGTAAAAGAGTCGTTGATTACCTGATTAAAGAATACAAACCTGATTTGGTACTGTTAACCGACTATGGAGCATTTAACTTAAGCATTTCGAAATTCTTGAAAAAAGCAGGTATAAAAATATTCTATTATATTCCGCCACAGGTATGGGCAAGCCGTCCGTGGAGAATAAACACAATAAAAAAGAATATTGATAAAGTTCTGTGCATATTTCCTTTTGAAAAGGAGCTTTATGAAACTCACGGAATAAAAACACATTATTGCGGTCACCCGTTGGTATCTCAGCTGCCGGAAAAAGCAAACAGAGAAGAATTCCTCTCAAAACACGGATTTGAGCCAAATAAAAAACTCGTTTCAATTTTTCCAGGCTCAAGAGTCTTTGAATTAAAACAACTTATGACCGTATTTTTAAAAAGTGCGAAAATACTACAAAAGAAACATCCTGATTTACAATTTTGCATATCTCATGCCCCTAATCTTTCGGACAAAGATTATAACAAATATTTGAAAAATACAGATATCAAAGTAATAAAAGGTGAAAATCAGGCATTATTAAGTGTATCGGATGCACTTATCCTTGCATCCGGAACAGTTGCTCTGGAAGCGGCACTGTACGAAACTCCGATGATTATTGCATACAGAGGACCTTGGATTTTTTATTTAATTTATCTTTTAGTAAGATGCTTAAAAATGGTTTCACTACCAAACATAATAACTAACAAAATAATTGTTCCTGAGATTATACAGGCAAGCGTAAAACCAGATAACATATCGTATAATATTGAAAAAATTCTATACGATAATGAATATAGAACAAATTATATAGAAGAATTAAAAGGGGTTAAAACACTTCTTTCTGATAAAATATCCTCAAAAGAAGCGGCAGAAACAATTGCGGCGGAATTTCTTCCGTAACAAAACTTTAATAAAACGGCAAAAAATATAATAAAAAAACGTTTATATATTTGTAGCAGGTTTATTTTATGGTTTATCAGGCAGGAAATATTTCATATAAAGAATCACCTTTTTATAACTTTACGCGAAATCGTAGAGATAATAACTTCTTTGTTGAAAAAAAATATACAGCCCCACAAACAAAAACTGCAGAAGAAGAAAAAAGTCATAAAGTTATAATAACCCTTGCAACAAGTGCATTAGTACTAGGCTTTGGAATTCTAGCACTTATGAGAGGACCAAAAGGCTCAAACAAAATTCTCTCAAAAATCAAAACCTTTCTTGAAAAGAAAATTGCCCAAACAAAGACCTCTAAAACCGGAGAATCCGTAAACCAGTTTTATCTTTCATCCTTAAACAAGGTAAACTCTTTTATTGAAAAATCTGAAAGTATAAACAATTTCACCTCAATAAAAGACGCTTTGTGCAGAAAAGCAATGGAAAAACACCCTTGGTCAAAGAAGATTTACAAAAAAATTACAAAAATGTTTGAAATGACAAGCCGTAAAACAGTTGTAACAGCTTGGCACAACACAAAAGAAAGAATGCATAACACATTTGATAAGCTTTCAAAACTTGACGAAAAAATCCTTAGAGAAAAAGGCGCACAAAATATTACAATTAACGGGGTCGCCAGACGCGGCAGTGAATGGCTTGAAATAATAAAAAATAACCGAGCTGACATATCAAATATTCTTGAAACAAACACAAATTCTGCGAACTCAATGGCTCGTTATAAAAAAATCAAAAATGCAACCAAAAATTTGGATGACGTAACAATTGAAATCTTCAAGGATTGGAAAAACAAAGATTTATACCAGACATTTGCAGCTGACAGAGTTATCCTAAAAGATAAGGCGGCACTCTTTGACGAAATGAACGCCTTCAGACAGCAAATCAGCTTTACCAGAGAAGATAAGCTTGAGATGGCAAAAAATCTTGTTAGAAAAGTTGAGAATAACACATTAACGAACGATTATACTCTGCTAAAACAGTTCAGCCAGCTTAAAACAGACCTGCACAACGGGCTATCTGACGATAAACTAATAAAAAGTATCGACAAACTCAAAGATATATTAACTAAAAGTGATGCAAAAATCGATTCTGAAGGGCATGTTTTTGACTTGCTTGACAGAACAAAAGAACTTTTGTCCAAAAATAAGACATCCTCATCTATGAAAATGACGGCGAAACCTCAACCGGCAAAACTTGATGAAATGCTTGAAATTTATAAAAGGCTTGCCCCTGATGAATACGTAAACATTGAAAAAGACTGTAAAAAAATCGTAAAAAATATAGATAAATCAATTAATATAGAAGCAGAACAGTTCTTCGACAAAGTCAGAGATTTACAAATTGGCTCAGCACCAACAGATGTACTGTCAATCCTTGGCTCTGCCGGAATGATAGGATACGGTCTTGCAAAAGCAAAAGACAATGACGAACGAATATCAGTAACATTAAAGGCCGGAATTCCTGTTATAGGAGCTGTTGGAACATCTTTATACTGCACAGCAAGGTTAATTTCAGGCGGAAAAGCAATGGCATTCGGTCTGCTTTCAGGATGGATTTTAAACAAAATTGGTGAACAAACCGACAAGTTTAGAAAAAATTTAGCCTCAAAATAGTGTAAATATACTATATCCTTAGACTTTTTATCTGCTATAATCAGGCTGAAAGGATTATGTATAATGACCGGACTTGAAGCTACTGATGAAAT
>USHE01000027.1 GCA_900554385.1 uncultured bacterium
TATCTTGAAATAGATGCCGTACCTACTGTTTGTCGCAATTTTACAACAGACAAAATAGGAACCATTACACCGTTTCTATTTTTGACATAAATCCCTGATAAATCAGTTGCTTTATCTCTAAAACGGCTTTCCGCCTGCATTTGAACCTTAAACACTCTGTCATATTTATTAAAATCATTTACATAATATGTCCCAAGCATTGATGATAATGTCGAATACAATTCTTGCAAATCGATATTCTGAGTCATTGCTTTTTCGTAATCAATATCAATTACATACTGCGGAACATTTGCCTGAAAGGATGTGTATACACTTGATAACGACGGATTTTTATTAGCTTCCGCAACAAGTTTATTTGCCCAGCGTTCCAAATCCTGAGGAGTATATTCACCCTGAGAAAGCATCTGGAATTCAAAACCGCCCATCATACTCATACCCATAATTGCCGGAGGTGAAAAAGCAACAATAGAAGCTTCTTTTGTATTCGCAGCCACCGCTCTGATTTGCTTTAAAACAGCTACATGTGAAAGATTGGTTGGTTTACCCTGCAATTTTAACTTAACCCACTTAACAGGATTCATTTTTCTTTCGCTATAGTCAAGAAGCTGAATAATAGCTGTCGATTGGTTTGTCGCACCATCACCGCCAAATACCGTAAGCTTTTCAGGATTTATCCCCGGGATATCTCGGATTTCATTTATAAATTTTCTTGAAACATCTTCTGTTCGTGACAAAGAAGCCCCATCCGGCAAAGTTATGCTGGCAAGAAGAATGCCCTGATCCTCATCCGGAATAAAACCTGTGGAAATAGTTTTAAAGGAAATTAAGGTAAAAGCTAATATTGATGCATAAAACACTGCCACAAGCTTTTTATTAAATACAAACAAGTGAACATATTCCAAATAAAAATCTTCGACCTTAGAAAATCCACGATTGAAATTTTCCACAATAGTTTGAGTACGTCTTACCATATTATTTTTAATACGTTCAATGTGATACATTAACGGAAACTTAGAATAATCATGCGCTTGTTTTTTCTGACCGAGGAAGTGCGAACACATTGCAGGAGAAAGCGATAACGCACAAATAGCAGAAATGGCAATTGAAACCGCGATACAAACCGCGAACTGTTTATACATAACACCGGTCATTCCGGTCATAAATATAATAGGCACAAATACCGCCATCAAAACCATTGCCATTGCAACAAGAGAAGCCCCGACTTCTTCCATAGTCAACTGGGTTGCTATAATGGCAGACTTACCTTCATCAAGGTGACGTTTTACATTTTCAATAACAACAATCGCGTCATCGACAACAACTCCGACAGCAAGTACAAGAGCAAACAATGACAACAAATTTATAGTCATTCCAAACGCTTTCAAAGCAAAAAATGTTCCGATTAAAGATACCGGAATAGTAACACAAGGAACAAGTGTTGCCATCCCATCGCCAAGAAACAGGTATATGATAATAACAACGATTAAACCTGTCAAAAGTATGGTAAACTCAACTTCTTTCATTGACTCGTGAATAAAATCCGCATCGTCTTTTACATAAAGAATTTTGATACCATTATTCATTTTAGAGTTAAGTTCATTAATTTTAGCTTTAACAGCTTTAGACAAATTAAGAATGTTTGCATCAGGCAATTGTGAAATTACGACAACGGCAGAAGGCTTACCGTTTACAAGCCCGAGATTTGAGTAAGATTCTGCTCCGAGTTCAACACGGGCAACATCTTTTATTTTAACATTGGAGCCATCATTATTGGAACGAATTATTATATTTTCAAACTCTTTAACATCAACCAAACGCCCAGGAGTTTTCAGTGTAAGCTGCAAAGCCTGTTTTTCATCAGTAGGAAGCTGCCCTAAAGCACCTGTTGCAACTTGCGTATTTTGGTTTTTAATAGCAGTTTTTATCTCGGAAGTTGAAACGTTCAATCCTGCCATTTTCTGCGGATCAAGCCATATACGCATAGAATAGTTTCCGCCCCCGAATACGCTTACATCCGCAACACCTTCGATACGTTTCAGTTCTTCTTTTATATAAATAGAGCCATAATTTGTTAAATCTAATTGTGTCCAATTTCCTGATTCAGGATATAGAGTAAGAATAATTGCACCCGAACCTGAGGAACGGCTGATTGCGGTCACACCTGTTCTTTGAACTTCTTCCGGGAGCTGTGATTGGACACGCTGAATCATATTCTGCACATTCATAAGGTTTACGTTTTTATCTGTACCTACCTTAAAATAAAGTGTTAAAGAATACCCCCCATCCGTAGATGTAGAGGTCATATATGTCATATTTTCAACACCGTTAAGCTTATTCTCTAAAACTGTCGCAATTGAAGATTCTATAACCTCTGCACTAGCTCCTTGATAAGATGCGGACACTCGAACCTGCGGAGGTGTTACATCAGGGTAGCTTTCCTGTTTCAGACTTAAAAGTGAGATTAACCCCAAAATTACAATACAAAGTGATATTACGAGTGCAAACCTCGGTTTTCTTATAAAAAAGAATAATTTTTCTTTATCAAATATTTTTTTCATTAATTTTTACCCGCTTTAGTATTTTCCTGAGCTGATTTTTCCACTATCTTAAGGGTTTGCCCTTCAGTTGCTATGTTTTGAATACCCGAAACCACAACAACATCAGATAGATTTAACCCTGATTTTACAACCCAGTTATTATTAATATTTTCAGTTACTTCAATATTTTTCTTAACAGATTTGTTGTCTTCTACAGTCCAAACATAATAACCGCTCATAGCATCACCTTTTGTACACGCCTGCGGAATTGTTATATATTTAACGAGTTTCGGAGCTTTTAGTTCAACTTTCATATATGCACCCGGAACAAGCCAGCTTTTCGGATTTTCAAAAGTTGCTCTCAGACTTACTGAACCTGATTCTTTGTCAATTTTATTATCTACAAAATTAATATGTCCAACCTTGTCATACCAGCTGCCATCACCAAATTGAACTCTTACCTCAACATCTTTAAATTGATTACTTGCTTTAAGGAGCTTAACAAAATCATCCCCTTTTAAGCTAAACGTAACATATACAGGGTTTACACTGGCAATATTGACAAGAGAACCCGAAGTAGCTGTTACATAATTTCCTTCGGTAATATTAACCTTACCAATTCGACCGTCAATTGGAGATTTTATGGAAGTATAACTAAGATTAACTCTGGCAAGTTCCAACTGTTGTCTTGCGGCATCTAACAAAGCCTTATTCTGATTTCGGTTGGCAAGACTCTGGTCTACATCAGAACGACTGATTAAGTCTTCTTTTATAAGAGCATTAGCCCTATTTAACTCCTGTTGAGCATTAGTCAAAAGTGCAGAATATTGATTAACATTCGCACGTGAATTGTTTACTTCAATCTGGTATTCTCTGGGATCTATCTGAAAAAGCAGCAGATCTTTTTTTACAAAATCTCCTTCCGTAAAATATTTTTTTATCAAAAAACCAGGAACTCTTGCGACTACATCAACCGAATATTTTGCTTCAACACGTCCTGTGGCTTCTGCCGAAACATTGACAGATTCAAGGTTTGGATTAGCAACCTCAACCTCTTTTGGCATCATCATAGCTTTACGCTGAATAAATGCCATTACGGTTCCTGACACTTTATTATAAATAATAGGAATTATAATTACCAATAACAGAACAATTGCCCATTGTTTTCTCGAAAGATTAATCTTCATATTTTTCTCCAATTTTAAGTAGATTTTTCCATGCTTAATGTAATCCATTCCTCTCAATGTGTCATACTCCAAAAAGAGTATAAAAAAAGCGGAATTTAATATTCCGCTTTTAATTTTATTAAGCCTTAATATTCAACGCCCGAAGTGCATTTAAGATAGCAAACAGAGCAACCCCGACATCCGCAAACACAGCTCCCCACATTGTTATCAAACCAAATGCACCAAGCACAAGGAACAAAACTTTTATTCCGACAGCAAATATTATATTTTGTTTTACAATAGCCATTGTTCCACGAGCAATTTTCACGGCTAACGGAACTTTTGAAGGTTTATCATCCATAATAACGACATCAGCAGCCTCAAGCGCAGCGTCAGAACCTAATGCCCCCATTGCAATACCGACGTCTGCCCTTGTTAAAACAGGAGCATCATTAATCCCGTCACCCGCAAATATAACGTTTCCTTTTTTATTTTTATCTAAAAGAAGTTCCTCAAATTTTTCAACCTTATCCGCCGGTAAAAGCTGCGAATAAACAGCATCAATTCCAAGTACCTCCGCAATGAATTCAGCAGAAGAAGAAGTATCTCCAGTTAGCATTTCCGTTTTAACACCCAGATTTTTAAGCTGTTTAATTGCGGCAGCTGAATCATCTTTCATTTCATCAGAAATCACGATACTCCCAATATAAATTCTATTTTTTGCAATATAAATTATAGTTCCGTATTCAGAAATTTTGTCATATTTGACAGAAAAATTTTCCATAAGCTTGTCACTGCCCGCAAGAATTTCATCCCCGCATACATTAGCTTTTAACCCTAATCCCGTAATTTCTTCAACATTTGAGATTTCATCAGAATTAATACTTTGACCGTAAGCGTTCCTTAATGAAATCGCAATCGGGTGATTTGAATAATGTTCAGCTTTCGCAGTGCATTCCAACAATTCAGCTTCGGGAATTCCATTAACAGGCATTATCTTCGTTACCACAAAATTTCCTTTTGTAAGCGTACCTGTTTTGTCAAAAACTACAGCATAAGGCTTAGCAATTGCCTCAAGATAATTGCTTCCCTTAACCAGTATTCCGTTTTTAGATGCCGCACCTATACCGGCAAAGAAACTCAATGGAACAGATATAACAAGCGCACAAGGACAAGAAATTACAAGAAATGTAAGCGCTCTGGAAAACCACAAACTAAATGAACCGCCGGTTAATAATGGAGGTATAAAAGCCAGTAAAATTGCACATATTACAACTACAGGAGTGTAGTAACGCGCAAACTTAGTAATAAAATTTTCAGCCTTAGCTTTTCTTGAACTTGCATGTTCGACCATTTCAAGTATCTTTGAAACCGTTGACTCTTTAAATTTTCTTGTAACTCGTATTTTTATAACTCCGTTCGTATTGATAGAACCGCTTACAGCCTCACAACCTTCTTGAAGTTTACGAGGTTTTGCCTCTCCTGTAAGGGCAGATGCATCAACCACAGCAGTTCCCTCTATAACGATACCGTCCAGAGGAATTTTTTCACCTGATTTCACAACAATAATATCTCCAATCGTTAAATTTTCAGGAGAAACTTTAACGATTTGCCCATCTTTTTCAATATTTGCATAATCCGAACGAATATCCATTAAATCTGCAATTGACTTACGTGACTTTTCAACTGCTTTGTGTTGAAAATACTCTCCAACCTGATAAAACACCATAACCATTACTGCCTCAGGAAACTCGCCTATTGCAAAAGCACCAAGAGTAGCAATACCCATCAAAAAATTTTCATCAAAAACCTTCCCTCTCAAGAGATTTTTTAAAGCATTCAAAAGAACGTCAAATCCTGCAACTAAATAGGAAAGTGTAAAACTTGTAATTTTAAACATTAACGGCATATCAAAACAAATTGCCAATAATAAAATTAAAAAAGCTAACCCTGCTCTCAATAAAGGTGAACTTTCTTTTTCGTGATGATGGTGATGTTCGTGGCAATGATCACACATAGATATCTCCTTTCGGTTGAACAATCATTCAATTATATTTCTATTATAATTGAACAAACATTCAACTGTCAAGTCTATAAGGTTATAAGTTTTACATTTATTCACACAGTTGAACAACTGTTCATTTGTAATATAATGTTTAATAAGGAGATATAAATGGACATAAAAAAAACTGATTGTGAACCAATTAACATTGATATTGTTAACAGAGTAAGACCGAATATGCCTGAAATGCGAATGCTTTACAACTTATCGGATTTCTTTAAAGTTATGGGTGACGGAACAAGAATTCAGCTTTTGTGGGCATTGGAAGAAAGCGAAATGTGCGTCGGGGATTTAGCGGTACTGTTAAATATGACAAAATCTGCGGTATCACACCAATTGAAAGTTTTGAAGAATGCAAAACTTGTAAAATGCGAAAAAAGAGGGAAAAACGTGTATTATGCACTGGATGACGAACATGTAAAAATAATACTTGAAAAAGCTCTTGATCATGTTTGCGAATAAACCGCTAACCTAGCGCCACCATTTTCCCGCCTTCGAGTACCGAGCAAGGCTCTACGTTTCAATCGCCACTCAAAAATTTCCAGCACAGTTCTTTTGTCTAAATTTTTTCGGACGGTTTAAAATATTTTTTTGTAGTAAAATTAATAAAAAAGAGGATTTTATAATGTTAGAAAAAATTAAAAATTTTACATCTGCACATTTGGATTTTAAAGTATATCCTGTAACCTGGATAGCAATAGTAAATGCATTGTTAATTGTACCTTGCATTATGTTTTTGCCGAAAGAATTCGGATACGAAAACGGGTTACTAGAAAATATTCAACTGATTGCACTTCTCGTTGGATTTATAATATGCCTTCTGTATCCGAAATACAACAAAGAAGAAAGTAACGAAAAACCTGCACTTGTAAAATTTTTCCGCTTTGCTGCATTAGTAATTGTTATATTATTTTTAAGAGAAATAAACTGCGGCAGAACAATATTTTTCCCAGTCCCAGGAGAAGTAAACACATTCTACGGCTGGAAAGAAATTAAATATGGCTGGCTTGCACACCCTCTTTACGGTTTATTTATGACAGGTGTAGGAGTTTACTTCTTAATAAACAAACTGTTTATCACCCTTTGGCATTTGATTAAAAATGTTAAGTTTCCTGTCTGGAATATAGTTCTTATGGTAATTGGTATGGTATGGGGTACTCTTGCGGAAGAAGTTTTTCACAATATGGTAATGGAAGAAATAACAGAACTTCTTTTCTACGTTGCTTTAGCAGGTATTATATACCTTTACACATTTAACAAAAATTTTCAGCTTAAAAAATAATTAAGGAGAAAAATATGAAGAAAGTACTTTTACTTGCATCTTTACTTCTAATATCAAATCAGGTATTTGCTTATGATTATACAGATACCGTAAGGAATGCACTTTCTATTGACCAACAGGTAAACTATTCACCGAAGACTAAAGAATGGGTTAGGAACTCAAATCCTGACGGCATAAGTTTCAGAAAAGACGTTACATCCGGAACGGGAAGCTTCTCTATATTTGATAATAACGGCAAATTTTACGACTCAAATACGACTTATGAATTTTTTGACGGGAAAAAACTCATCGGTCACAATATGCACATTTTGAAATTTTTTGAACTTGGTTTTAATGAGAAGATAACCTATAGAGAACTTACCCCTGACGAAATAAAAGGTTACTTCCCAGATGTAGAACTTGTCTATATTTCACAGTTTAAAAACAACAAAATTGTTTTAAAAAAGCCAAAAAACGAGAAAAAAGCGTACCTGCTTGTAAATGACACAGACCGTGATTTTTACAAATATTCTTTTGAAAATTCAGAATACAAAGATGAATACATACGTGGACTTTTCGAAGTTGAAAAACCTCAAACCTTGATTTTCTCACACTTTGGAAGCAGAGATAAATTATTCCCGATTTTGAAAATAAAAATTAAAAATGACTAATATGACAGCTCAGCCTTTTGAGTAAGCTGTTTTAGAATATTGTGAAGCTCGGCAAGCTCTTGCTTATCGAGCTTTCCTACTTTTATCTGCCTTACATAGTTATCAATTACAATATTACCTTTTGCATCAATATCATAATCGTATTTTATAGGATTGATTTGCTTTTCATCATCATAAGAAATTTTGCTGACATTTCCCTGTTTATCAAGACGAAAAGTTACAAGCGGATGTTTTCGGGAATAATAGCCTGTTTCAGGATTTTTATAATCATTATAAACGTGATACAAATTCATACTGCGCGGATATGCCATTTCTGTAAAGACTGTCTTATCTGTAAGAATTTGCTCTTTCAACGACATAATACTTTTTTCAGCGGAAGTTCGTTCGCGAACTGTTGATTTAGGGTTAAATTGCTTAAGTTTTGCTGCACCTGAAGCTTCCGGCATATAAATTTTATCAGAAACTTTAAGCCCGTTCATTTTTTCTACTGTATCAAGGTTATTCAGCTTAGCTATCAACAACATATAGTCGCTAATCTGCTGATTAGTCGCCTTATCATTATTCAACGCTTTCTTAGCCAAATTCCAAAGATTATCACCATTCTTCAAAGTATGAACATCCCCGCGTTTTACGTCAGGAAGCCTGTCCATTACATAATTAATATAAGCCTGTTGTGAAGAAATCTTATCAACCATATTTAATCCCCCATAAATTTCCCCATATTTTTATAAAGTATTTTCAACATGAAAAATTGCCTTATTTTTAAAATAAAGTATAATTAAGTTAACATGTTTAAAAGATTTATAACACTACTCACGATTTTATTTACAGTTATACAGCCTGTTGAAAGCGCACCACAGCAGAACGGTTTCAGTGGAAAATTTATAAAGAAATTTCAAAACTGCGAAGTGTATGCTGAACCCTATACATTTAATATGTACGGAACAGTTTTTCACGATTTCAAGCAAATTCTTGGCTGGAACGGAAATTACTGCGGCTATAAGCAAGTAACCGGTACAGCAAACGGACAACTCATGGTAACCTGCCGTTTCAACAAAACTAACGTTAATACTCTATACAAAGCACTATTATTAAAACCTGATAAATATGGTAAGGACAATCCCACAGAAAAAATTTGGCAGCAACACATGCATAACCCCGAACTATGTAAATTTGAACGTTCAGAATACTACAGTAAAGGTTTTAGGGTTGATGAAAAATATTTGCCTGATTTCTAAAGTTTTGTAAAATTAAGCGTTATTTATTAAAGTTTTTCGGGAATATTCCGTACATAACCTTGTGAAGGTAATTAAGGAGTATTTATTTATGTACGATTATGAAGAATTAAAACAATCAATTAATAGCAAAAGAGAAGAAGATTTTAACGCATTAAAAGCGGAAATTAACGGTCTTGAAAGCTTTTTTGAAAAATGCTTCAAAGTATTTTTTGAAAATTCCGCAGCAAAATCAGAACGGGATTTCAACGTAACATCACTTTAATACTAAAAAAAGACGGTTTATATAACCGTCTTTTTTATTTTAATTCAACTTTTATAAATCCGTCCTTAGTATAAACATCCGCACTAAATTTTGCATTTTCATAACCGTTAGGGGGAATATCTACAGCCACAGTACGTTTCATCATTCTTATCACGGTATTATTAAAAAGATTTCCGCCTTTTTCTTTATACAAACGGCGATTGGTCAGTTTTCCGTGTTTATTTATTCTAAATTCAATTCTGCACCGCCCGTCTTCTAGACTCTGCAAATCCTCAATATTTGAATATAGCGCATTTTGCACAGAGGATTTATATATTCCTATTTTACTTTCGCGGCTATAAGAATATGCTGGTGTATCATCCCAAATTTTATCAATAGCAGGAATTTCCTTAATTTGTTCTACGGTTTTTGCCTGCGGATTAACCTGCTTTGAATGCGTTTGTGGCGGATTTGTACCAAAAAACACCCAGCCTGAAAGGGCAAGACAGCCTGCAAATATTCCATACGACAATAACTGCTTTGGGTCTAATTTGACACCTGAATGTAATGAGTTTTCTATAATTTCTTCAAACTCATCGTTTCCGCAATCACAGTATTGGACATTCGTTTTATGCAATTTCTGGCAAACTGTACACTTAAACATAGCAACATTCTATTACAGAACCTAACACCAACAATCATACTAACAAATGAAATTTTACCTGTTATTCTTCACTAATTGCTGAATTTGGAGAATTACAGTTTTATTTATCTGCGGTTTACTGATGGCAGCAACAACAGTCACTAGAACTACCCCTGAAATAATAAACCCTACAATATATTTCAACAAATCTTTATTCATAAACATTCACCCTTTCAAAATCGTTAAAATCACCTGGGTTTGAAAGCGTAGTTTCAAGACCAATACCAAACATGCCTTTAACAGTCGTTGATTCTCTCTCCGAACCTTTTGGAAATTCGAGCAGCTGAGAATATTCCAATTTTTCAATTACTGCCGTTATCTTTTCGGAAGCTTCCTTTAAATATAAAGGATTTGAACAGAATACTTTTATATTAGAAATATGTCTATATTTATCAACCTTAAATGAAAAATAAAAAAATGTTCCAAGCGAGCCATCCACCTGAGATTGCATCATTATTTCATTTTGAATATCACTTCTCCACTTGTTCCACGCAATTTGTTCCTCACGCTTGTTTAATGGTTTTACAACATTGTCTTCTGTTTCTTTGACAATTTCTTTTAGAGGCTCTATAGCTTCTGCAGGAATTTCTGACGGAATAATCTTTGTTTCAATCTTTTCAGTTGCAAAATCCGAAGGCTCAATTTTTACATCTCTTTTTTTAACTTTATTACTATCATAAACAATTTGCTTTGGCTGAACCTTTTCAGAGTATCGCTGTAATTTAAAGTCAGACGCCACAATAACAAACGGCTTGTGAAGCTTAGTCTTTGCCACGCCGGAAATAATCGTCATAAATATAAATGCTGTTATTAAAAATATCTTTAAAGCTTTCATAGTTAATCTTTATCAATTTTAGCAATCAATTCGTCGCACGCATAAATATCGAAATTAGTCTGACTCAAAAGAATTGTTTCGGCAAGAAGCAATGCAGTAGGAACTAAAGCTGCTATAAAGCTCAATGCCAAACCTTTGAAATCGCCTCCGATTTCAGTCATAAAATAAGAAACGTTCATTGTGAATTCTATAAAGATAATAGTTAAGGCAATATACAAATATCGTCTGTTATCGGCACGAAGTTTCTTTACCCCTTCCAGCCCGAAAATATTTACGCCGTGCTGTCTGTAATCAATAAATCCGTCCTGCTTAATTACTTCGGAACCTTGAATTTTCTTTGAAGCAGTAAAGGCAGCCACAAAAGAAAAGAACGCAAAAATAATCAAAAATGTTGCAAGAACAAGGAATATCGGACTGAATCTCAAACCTGAAATTCTGACCCACCCTGCAGCTTCCGGAAAGCACATTGCCAGAGTATTAGAAACGCCATAAGCCAAAAACGGAGCAGTCAGTATTCCAAGAATAATTTCTCCTGCCGATTTTAACTGTAATGAGAATAATCTGTCTTTAATATTTCGGATTTTAGTATTACTTAAACTGTTTACATAACGTTCAATCCATACCCTATAGGCTTTCAGAACAGATTCAAAATCCTCTCTGAACTCAAGCGTATTTAATGTAGCCATCCACTCTGAACTGTTACATTGAAAATACCCGCACGCAATTGCAACTGTTGCCATTATTCCAGTAAAGAACAGTGAAATGAATACTGCAAATGACATAAAATTATTTACATTCATAAAATAAACAAGATTTACTGTATAAATTCCGACTAAAAATATAGCCGACAGCCACAACATAAAATTCTGCGCAATACGGGAAGTTTTTATGCTGTCTTTAACCACATTATTCTGTAGAAACAGACAAACACCCTGTTTCAGCATTAAACAAATCCCAAAAATTATAAACGAATACAAAACCCAAACTTTTATATTTGTCGGCAGATAAAGATATTTTTCAGCCTCTTTAACAGTTAATCCCATCAGATAATTGGAAACCCCAAACGCATTTATAATAGCACAGGCAAACATTGCGATATGCAAAAATATACTGGTTTTTGAATTTGCACCAAGTTTACGGCGAAGTTCAGCAATAGAATAAGCGACTTGTTTAATAATAGCAACGCGGGCTTTCTCGATTGGTTCACGCTGTTTTTCTATTTTTACACGCGTAATTGTAGCAGTATCATTTCCGTATATGTGTTTCAAATCTTCTTCATTCAAATCTTCAGACTCAATAGTTGTAACAGACTTAACCTCCTGCGTAACTTTTATCCCGCAAAATTCTGTTGTATCTGCAAAAACTATCTTACAGACATTATTAATTTCTAATTTCTGCAAAGGTTTACCTTTAAATAATATTTTTTCATTATGGAAATTATTCATAACAAAACATTTACCGGTAATTTTATCAATTTGCACAGTTAAAAGAACGTCATACCCGACATTCACAATGAAATCGCAATTTGGATTGGACCCTATATTAATCAAGTCTTTATCATCAAAAGATTTTCTTTGAGATGAAGATATAATTTCAACAGCCATAATAAAACAACCTTTCTATCTATCAAGTGCGTGAATAAAGCTTTTAACGGTCTTGTCAACATTTTGTTCCGGAGAGATTAACAATTTCTTTTCACCAAGAACAGGACCTAATTTCTCTTTAACCATATCTAATTTTTCCGGATGTGCATACAAGAACATCATAGCTAAATCAGGTGCATATTTTTGAACATTTTTGACATTTTGCGGTAAAGTTTCCCAGTTAATCTGCTTTTCAACAGCACCCTCATTTTCCAAATCACCCAAAACGACAACCGCAGGCAAATACCCTTCTTTTTTCATATTCAAAGCGTGAGAAAAAGCCTTTTTCAAACCTACGCCGTAAGCAGTACCATAATCTTTTTCATCATATTTCGTAAAAGCATTCATCGCCTTATCAATTCCGGAGCCGTTAAAAGGTGCGCCCTCGTAGATGAGATAAGCGTCTTCTGAAACTCTGAGAATTTTCACAGTATCTTCCGGATCTAAGATATTGCAAATCTGCCTAACTGTTTTCTTTTGTGCAGCTAAGCCTTTTTGATTTGAAGCGGAAGAATCCACCACAAAAATAACAGCAGAAGGCTTAAAATTATCGACTTTAATATTTCTGGCAACGCCATAAATCAGTCTTCCGATTACGGAAAAAGCAAGAATAAGTAATCCTATAATTATCAGTCTTTTATTCATATACCAACTCTTTTTTATACAATATTAGCATATTTTGATTATAAAATCAATATTGATATAATTTTCAAGCTTATGGTATAATTGTTTTACACAAAAGGAGAGAGTATGGAAAAAGCATTTGAATTAAGCATAGTATTTATAACAGCATATAAAGAACATGCAGTAGATGCATTTGAGTTAGAAGCGTTTGATTATATATTAAAGCCTTATTCTGATGATAGGATAATATCTATGTTAAATAAACTAGAAAAAAGCTACTCTAGTAATATAAGTATAGATAACAAGTTAGAAGAAGAAAAAAAGTTTGTTCAAAAATCAAAAGCTTCAAGTATTAGTTTATGGAAAAATGATAAGTTAAGAGTGGTTAATATAAAAGATATATATTACTGTGAAGCTAGAGAAAGAGAAACTATAGTATATACAAAAGATAGTGAGTATATCGTAATAGAATCAATAAAGGAATTTGAATAAAATTTGGATACAAACCTATTTTTTAAAACACATAGGTCTTATATAGTAAATGTATCTAAGATAAATGAAATAATACCTTGGTAATAGCCACCCTCACATCTAATAGCATCTCGATCAAAGTCTAAGAATACATTCCCTTCTACTGATAAATTAACAACTCTATTGATTAATAAGTTAACATCACTAACATTCGTAAATCTATTATTTGCAAAATAGAAATGATTTGTTGAACCTCCACTTGGTAAATTGAATTCTACAAATCCTTTCATCACATAACGATTGATAACCCAATCAGTAGTAGAAGCATTTGTATCATAAACTAAATTATTTACAAACTTAAAGTTATGATACTCTTTGTTTTCACTTCCAACGATTTTAGCACCCTTTGTAAAGGACAATCCATCCATTGTA
>USHE01000028.1 GCA_900554385.1 uncultured bacterium
CAAAGTATTTTTATTTCCGGTGAAAATGAAGGGGCTGTAAAAGGTTAGTCTTCATCTTCGTCATCAAGAAATACCGTACGAGCTGTGCAGGTTTGGAAATTTTTAAGCATTGCTTTGTCTAAGTCGTCAGATGCAACGAGTTTTCCGTTTACGTAGGTCATTCCGGCGTTGCTGGCATCCATTTCTTCATTGAATTTTTCCATAAGCCACTGCGAGCCGTCTTCTTCCATTAACACTAATTTTGTTACATCATTCATTACGTCAAAAACGTACCTTTGGCGGTTTGAAATCCCGTCTTTAGAGGCTATCAAGGTATTTGCTTTTTCCATTTCCGAGTATGCTTCTTTATATTTTTTAAGGTGTCTTAAAAGAATTGCAAGGTTATAATGAGCTTCGTAATTCATAGGAGCAAGCTCAATTGCGTTGCAGTATGCAAGACCTGCTCTGTTGTAGTCCCCGTTAAGCTGGTATGCTAAAGCAAGGTTGTAGCGGGCATCGTAATCTTTTTTTAGTATTTTTACAGCTTCTTCATAAGCTTTGATTGCTTCTCTAAGATAATGCTGTTGAAAGTTATAGTCATGTTCAGCGTAGATTGATTTTTGCCTGTAAGCTACGCCCATATTGTAATAAGCAAGCCCCATATTTGTTTTATAACTTCTCAAGTTGCTGAATACAAACGGAATGTACACTAGTTTTCTTCTAATACCGAGTATTTCTTTATATTGGTTAATTGCTCCGTCAAAATCCCCTAATTTTTCTGCAGAAATAATCCCGTAGTTCATTCTTGCCATAACGTAGTGAGGATTGTGTTTTATTGCATTTTCGTAGGCATCAACCGCTGAATAGTAATCCTCAAAAGCAACATAAATGTTTCCTAAATTAAGCCAGGCTCCATAGTGTTCCGGATACAGTCTTAAACCGTACAGATAATAATCTATTGCTTTTTGATACTTAACCTTTCTCAATGCTTTATCGCCCTTAGCTACAAAATACATTCCGCGGACTTTGTTGACCTGTTTTTTATACCACTGCGGAAATATGAAAATTGATGCAATAAAAGCAACAATAAGAACAAAAGAGAAAAATTTTCTTAATCTGATTTTTAACACGAAATACTCTCCACGCTTACATTTTATACTTATATTCCAAAACTGGCAAGTATGTATCGGAATATTAATTGTAACAACTTTGTAACAATTATGCCATAAAATACGCAATTTGAAAAGGAAAAAAGTTTTTATATAAGTAAGGTAGGTTAAAACTCAATTTGGAGGTTAGGAAATGGCAGGCGAATACGTTAATGGTATAGCACCGTATAATTTCGGTATGATGCCTTTTTACAATAATTATGCAAACTCTGTTGCGTTAGATTCACTGCTTGGCTATGACGGAATGGGAATGCCCGGTATGTTTTCAATGGATGGAAGCTTGTTCCCCGGAAATTTTGGAGGCGGTATGTTTCCTTATGCCGGAGGAATGAATTATGAGCAGTTCTATAAAAATATGGAGCAGAACCAGAATTTTATGTATGACAGTCAGCTCAGACGTAGTCAAAGAGCGCGTCAGGTAGATTTCTTAGCTAATTCTCCAATGGAAGGAATTCAGCGTAATGCGCAGATTTTGCACGAAAAAATAGTTCAAAATGAACAGCAGCAAATTATTCCTGCATTGAATAAATATCTTGAAAGTGTAAAAGCTGCATCTGTAGGAGATAAGAATGTATCAGTAGAACAGCTAATTGCAAGAGCTGATACTTTATATAAACAGATGTATAATACCTCGATGACTGATGATATAAGAAAATATGGAAATTCTTCATTTTTGCAAGGGTTATACCAGACATTATCATTTGGGTTTGCCGATAAAATTACGGCGGAAGAAAATATTTCAAGGATTAACGGTCAACCTGTGAGCAGGTGGGAATCTGCGAAAAAGGTAGCAGGTAATACCGTAGGTGGTGCAACTATCGGTGCGGCGTCATTGTTCGGACTGGCTTCAATTCCGGCAATTGCCAAAGTCCTCAGCACAAAACCGGGCTTCCTTGGCGCAATCGGTGCTGTTGTGGGTGGTCTTGCAGGACTAGCAATGAGTGCCTTTGGTAAAGCTCCTGTTGTAGGTGCAACTAATACCGAAAAATCATAAACTTTTTCTTGAATAGTGTGTTAATAGTGTGTAGGAGGTTGATAAATATTCAACCTCTTTTTTTATAATCTATATCATAACCGAGAATATCAAGTATAACTTTGAATTCTTCATATTTCAATGTTTTTCTTGCAAGTTTATCCGAGATTACTTTAAGATTATAAGGATAGCCAGTTTTTTCTTTCATAAATTCTGCAAGTTGTTTCATTGTCATTGCCTCTTTTGCAAGTAAATATTTGACATCTTCTTTTACACTCATAACCGCTCCTAATATTATAAATATACACACCAATCTTGACAAAGGGGAATAGAAGTGTAATAATAGGTATATATGTGTATAAATAGTTATGAAAGTTAAGGAAAGTTAATTTTATATTGGTGATGTTATGAAATTTAATGGTTTTACTTTAGCTGAGGTATTAATAACTCTTGCTGTGATTGGGATAGTTTGTGCAATGACACTGCCAGTTATTACAAAAAAAATTACACGTGCTGATGCTTCAGCAAAGCTTAAGAAATTTAATTCAATGATGGCTAACGCTATAATTTTGTCTGAACAGGCAAATGGACCTGTTGGTGAATGGACTGCTGCAACTGCAGAAAATGACATTAATACTAGTGATTTTTTTGAAACTTATTTAAAACCATATATAAAATATCTGAAAGTTGCATTCACCTCGGATATCGATTCTGAAAATAAAAGGAATACATTATATGTATATTTGAATGATGGTTCAGTTTTTTATTTTCAAAAAGGTAAATGTGTTGATTTTACATTTGATGTAAACGGACTTAAAAAGCCAAATCTTTCAGGTAGAGATCAATTCATTTTTTTATTATGCAGCGATGATGCTGCTCCTTATTGGTGTAATGGTAGGCATTGGTGCCCTTATTTAAGATCTTCTGCTGGTTATACAAAGCAAAGAAAAGATTTATTAAAGGAGTGTAAAAATTCACCGCTTTATTGTTCAGCATTATTAGAGTGGGATAATTGGGAATTTAAAAATGATTACCCTTATTAAAAGAATACCTGCTCCAAGGAGTAGAAGCAGGTACTAACCAGTAAAAGAGACATCTCTAACATTATTCTTCATCTTTTAATTTCGTCAAATCTTTTTTATATTTTTGAAAAAAAATTTTTTTAGTGTACAATCTTCTTATGAAGAGATTTGTGTATTTATTAGCTTTATTAATCATTAGCGGAAGTTCTGTTTTTGCAGAGGAGTCGTTAATAAATGATCAGGCAAACCTTTTGTACGCAGAAAATCGTATTGAAGAAGCCTTTAATCTCTTATTGACAATCCCCTCAGAAACCCGTACTCCGATGAACTGGTTATTGCTTGGAAATATTTTGCAAGATAAAGGGCGGCTTGAGGATGCTGATTTTATGTTTTCGCAGGCAGCTGTGAATGATGTAAAGTTCTATAAGGCGGCTTACAATCTCGGTAATCTTTATCTCGAACAAGATAAGCCAAATATGGCGATTGAGCAGTATAAAAAAGTTTTAAAGTTGAAGCCGGATTTTGCTTATGCGTATTACAATATGGGCTGTGCCTACTTAAAACTTGGGAAACTAAGAGATGCTCGCAGGAATTTCTTGTATGCAATTGATTATAATTCTACAGTTGCAGATTTTCATTATAATATGGCTTATACGTGCAAAAAGTTGAATAAGCCTAAAGATGCGCAGATTTATCTGGATTATTACAATAAAATTACCCGGAACGAAAATTAAAAAGAGGACATCATGCTATATAAAGGTATAATATTTGATTTTAACGGTACTTTGTTTTGGGATTCCGAAAAGCACCTTGAGGCTTGGCGTGAATTTTCGAAAAGAGTAAGGTCTTATCCTTTTACTGATGATGAAATGCGTGAATACATGTTTGGCAGAACAAACGAGGATATTCTTGCCTACTTAATAGGAACACGTCCGGAGCCTGAGCTTGTTGAAGAACTTGCTCAAGAAAAAGAAGCTGTATACCGTCAGATGTGCCGTGACGATTATGAAAATACACATCTCGCTCCTTTTGCCGTTGAGTTTTTGGATTACCTGAAGAAAAATAATATTCCAAGAACAATAGCAACTATGTCTAATAAAGCTAATGTTGATTTTTATATCGAAGAATTTAATCTTAAAAATTGGTTTGATATTGATAAAATTGTGTACGATGACGGCTCAATTAAAGGTAAACCTGCACCTGATATTTATCAGATTGCATCTGCAAAATTGGGTTTAGCTCCTGAGGATTGTGTTGTTATTGAAGATGCAATTTCCGGTATCGAATCTGCACGTGCTGCCGGTATAGGGAAGATTGTTGCTATTGCCTCTATGGAACCTGTTGAATTATATGAAAAAATACCTGCTGTTTCAGAGATAATTACAGATTTTAGCGGTTTTGAAAAAATTATGGCTAAAATTCCTGTTAAAGCATAGTTGATAAATGGTGTATAATGGTGGTATGGAAATAAAATTACGAAATAAAGGTAAATATCTTTGTGAATTCCCGTCGGATTATACTGTTATAGATATAGAAACTACAGGGCTTTCCCCTCAAAAATGCGAAATTATAGAAATTTCTGCATTGCGTGTTCGTGATGATAAAATTGTTAAATCTTTTTCTTCTCTGGTAAAACCGTCTGTGCCGATTAGTTCTTTTATAACCAGACTAACAGGAATTTCCATGTCTATGGTTGAATCCGCCCCCTCAATAAAGTATGTTCTTTCGGAATTTCTTGAATTTGTAGGTAATGATTGTATTTTAGGGCATAATGTGAATTTTGATATTAACTTTATTTATGATAACTTACAAAAATATTATGACGAAGAATTTAGTAATGATTTTGTGGATACAATGCGCCTTTCGCGAAAATACTGCGATATGAAAAGTCATAATCTTAAGGCTCTTGCAAAATATTATAATGTATCCATAGCCGGACATCACAGAGCGCTCGTAGACTGCGAAATAACATATAATGTATACCAAAATATTAAGCGTCAGATGAATAATTAAGAAAGCCTGAAATAAAAAAGACCTTGACAACAGCCAAAGTCTTTTTTATGGGGCGGATAGTGGGATTGTCTTGCTCACTCGCGTTTAACGGGTCTACGGTCTTTCTTTTCACAAACTTCGTTTGCTCCAAAGAAAGTACCTTCGCCCTTAGCTCGTTTGCGCTCGAACCAAGACAGACCTTTCGGTCTGTAGGGTTCTTCAAAACTCGATAATTCACATAATAAAACGGACGGTAACAAAAGTCACAGTCCGTTTTATGGGGCGGATAGTGGGATTCGAACCCACGTATATCGGAACCACAATCCGAGGTCTTAACCACTTGACGATATCCGCCACAAGCTTCTATTTTATAATATCATATAAATATTTTTTGTCCAGTAGTTTCTTTTGGTAAGGTATACCATATTTACACTAAATTTCTTATAAATCGTCACTCTGAACTTGTTTTAGGGGTTCAAATATAACAGATGCTGAAACAAGTTCAGCATGACTGTTTTGACTGCATCTGGTGTAAACTTGTTATACCTCACCTTTTTTTATCTGAATAATGGTGCAAATTTACTTTTATAAACAAACTTGTTGCTCTGAGTATCTTTCAACAATTTATAAATCGCATGTGCTTCCTGTTCAGCTTTAGATTTCTTTTTATAACCGGCAAAAATCAAACTGCGTTTTTCATCTTTAAGTGTAAATATTACAGAATAACGAGTCTCTTTCTGGGGTGGAGTCTTTAAGTCATCTGGAAAGCTATATCTAGAGCGTCGACTCTTTGAAGAAACCTTAACCGAATAGTTATGCACCATTACACCTGAAATATCCTCAAACTTTACTTTATGTTCTATACTCTTAGCTCCTATAAAATTCTCTCTGCTAACCGAGCAGTTATTCATAATTTTATCGCATCTCAAAGTTTCGCTTTTTGGTGCTGTGCTTAAAAAAATCAGCAATATAAATGAAAAAAATATTATTGGAAAATATCTAAAACACCCAAAAAATCTAAAATATTCCGGATTTAACGGTATTTCAACCGGTATCTGATTATTGTTTTCCATAAACCTCTCCTTTTACTTACTAAAAAAGCCCTTTTAAAGGGCTTTTTATTAGCTTATTCTTTGAAACATATATCCAATTCCACGAGCCGTAAGGATTAACTCTGGGTTTGCAGGATCTGATTCAAGTTTTGAGCGTAATCTTGATATGTGAACATCAACAACACGTGTATCAATTCTGTGATCTGGCGGATATGCCCATACATGCTGCAAGATTTCATTTCTTGAGAATGCTTGACCTGAGTTATTAACAAGAAGTTCAAGCAAGCTGAATTCCATGCCTGTCAAGCGAATTCTTTCATTTTTTCTGAACACTTGACGACGGGCAGTATCAATTTTGATATTTCCTGTTGTAATAACATTTTTTGTTACTTTTCCGGTCGGAGTAACAGTTTCTCTGTTATTTGTTCTTCTTAGAACTGCTTTTACACGAGCTTCAAGTTCTTTTGGAGAGAACGGTTTGATTACGTAGTCATCAGCACCGAGTTCCAGTCCTGTAATTCTTTCTGAAACATCGCCGAGTGCAGTCAAGATAATAATAGGCACATCTGCAGTTCTTCTGATTTCTCTAGTAACTCCGTAACCGTCTAATTTTGGCATCATAACGTCTAGCACAACCAAATCAGGATTATATTTATTAAATGCGTTAACAGCTTCTTCACCGTCAGCAGCAGTTACAACATCGTAACCTGCCATTTTTAAGCGGGTTTCCAAAATCCTTCTGATACTTGCTTCATCATCTGCAAGTAATATTCTTTGACGGTCTTCAGAATCATTAGGCATTTCAATATTTTCTGTCATAGTCTTTTCCTTACTTAAATAATAATCTAACACCTAGTTTAATCAATACTTATTATTAAATATTAAAAAATATTGATTTCTATTAATATTTATAAAGATATCTTAACCTAATTTTACAAAAAAAGCAAGCACTTTTTATAACTTTTTAGAATTTATTATCAGACTACTTGGTAAGATAGACGTGAGAGCAGGAATAGCCAGAACTTTGAGGGGTGCAGTCGCCGTCTTTGTTGTGGTCGGCTAAGAACTCGTATGCCAGAGGCTTAATGCCTTTATCGAAAACATATAAGACGTAAATATCTTTACCAAAAGTATTTGGTTTTTGATAACCATTGACGTCAATTGTTATCCAGCCGCATCTTTTATGGTTTAAGATAATGTCTGTTGTGATATTATTTGTCTGAATTTTTCCAAATCTTCTTTTGTGTCAATTCCGACAGGCACAAAATCTACAATGGATGTTTTTATTTTCATACCGTTTTCAAGTGCGCGGAGCTGTTCGAGGCTTTCTGTTTTTTCTAAAGGTGTTTGCGGAAGTGCTGTCATTTTTAATAACGCTTCTCGTTTATAGCCGTAAATTCCTAAGTGTCCATAGAAAGTTGCGATTCCGATATTTCTCTCATAAGGAATTTTTGAGCGGGAGAAATATAGTGCATAGCTGTTGTTATCGATTACGCATTTTACCTGATTGGGATTATTAATTTCTTCTTCTTTTGTTAATACTCTTATAAGCGTTGATATGTCTGCATTATCGTCATCAATAACATCTTTTGCCACAGCATCAATGCTTTCCGGCTTAATTAGAGGTTCATCACCTTGAAGATTAACTATATAAGATATTTCAGGGTGGTGTTCGACAACTTCTCTTATTCTGTCAGAGCCGCATTTATGGTCAGCGGAGGTCATTTCAACTTCCCCGCCAAATGCTTTTACTGCATTGAAAATTCTTTCATCATCTGTTGCCACAATAATCATATCCGCAAGTTTTGCTTGTTGAGCTTTTTCATATACCCATTGGATAATTGGTTTGCCGTTAACTTCAATAAGCGGTTTGCCTTCCAGTCTGCTTGAGCCATAGCGTGCCGGTATAATTATTGCAGTTTTTCCCATTTTTATCTCCTTACGACAATTGCAACCCATTGATTTTGGTGCATTTCTTCAATGATTTCAAGGTTATGTTTTTTTACAGCCTCTAAAACAACATGCTTCTTTTCGTCTAAAATGCCGGATAGAACCATATATGCGCCATCTTTCATTATTGTTTTTAAATCTCCCATAATTTCAGCAAGTACATTATGCAAGATATTTGCCAATACAAAATCAAATTGTGTTGATAATTTATCTGCTGTATTTAGTTCGAACTTGCATTTAACATTATTTTTTTGCGCATTTTCTTTCGCGACATCAATTACAGTTTCATCATTATCGCATCCATAAGCTGATTTAGCACCGAATTTTTTTGCACATATAGCAAGTATTCCAGAACCCATTCCAATATCTGCTACATCAGCATTTTGAGGCATATATTTTTCTATGGCTTTCATGCAAAGCTGGGTTGTAGAATGTGTACCAGTTCCAAACGCACAGCCGGGTTCAAGTTTTATGATGATTTCATCTTCACATTGCGACGAGTATTCAATCCAGTCGGGTACAACTGTGATTCTATCGGAAACATGCGTAACGTCCCATTTTTCTTTCCATTTTTTAGACCAGTCTTCATTTTCTTTTTCAGAATAAACGAATTCCCAGCTCCCGAGTTCGTCATCTGTCAACCCACGTGATTTAAGAAGTTCTCTCTGTTCTTTTAAAATATGTTCAACATCAGCTTTTTCCGTAAGAAAGACACGTAAAGTTCCCTCTGTTGTTGAAATCATTTCTAAATCTTTATAAGCTTCTTCTGCAAGAACAACGCCTTCACAAGGTAGATATTCAAAACAAATATCTGAAACAATATCTTCAATTTCAGGGTTTATTTTTATTTGGAGTTCGTAATATGAATTCATTGTTTACTCCAAGAATGCGCCCATTTTACGGAACTTATTGTAGCGGTTATTTTTTAGTTCTTCAACAGAAAGCTTAGAAAGTTCTTCAAGGCTTTCTTTGATAGTTTTTTTCATTTCATTGCAAACAAAGTCGTAATCTTTGTGCGCACCGCCAACCGGTTCTTTAATTGCGCCGTCAATAATATTAAATTTCATCAAATCTGGAGCGGTAATTTTTAATGCTTCTGCCGCATCACCTGCTCTGGAGGCATCACGCCATAGAATAGATGCACAACCTTCCGGTGAAATTACCGTATAATATGCATGTTCAAGCAAAAATACCTTATCTGCAACAGCAAGACCCAATGCTCCTCCGGAACAGCCTTCCCCTGTCACAATTGCAATAACTGGAACATTCAATTTTGCCATATCTCTTAAGTTTACGGCAATAGCTCCACCTTGACCTGTTTCTTCCGCGCTTATTCCGGGGTAAGCTCCAGGGGTATCTATCAAAGTTACAATTGGAATATTGAATTTGCTGGCATGTTTAAAAAGGCGCAGGGCTTTTCTATAGCCTTGCGGCTGAGGCATCCCGAAATTATATTCAAGGTTTTCTTTGGTAGATTTTCCTTTCATAGTACCGATAATCATAACAGGTTTGCCGTCGATTTTACCCAAACCGCCAATGATAGCTCTGTCATCCATGCCTGTTCTATCGCCGTGAAGTTCAATGAAATCTGTACAGATATGTTCAACATAATCCAAGAAATTCGGTCTTTCCGGATGTCTTGCAATCTGTAATTTCTGAGCCGGCTTAAGATTAGAGTATAATTCTTTTTTGTAGTCGTCTGCCTGCTGTTCAAATGTTTCAATTTCTTTATTTAAATCCATACCGGACTCCACACTTATTTTTTTTAATTCTTCAATTTTTTCTTGTATTTCCATAATCGGTTTTTCAAAATCCAATATTGTACTCATATTGTATCCCTTTTTAATATAATAATCTCTTTAAACTCCGTGCATTGAGAAGATATTTGCCAGAGTTTTTCTTAAATCTTTACGTTTTGAAACTACATCAACCTGTCCGTATTTCAATAGGTACTCAGCAGTCTGGAAATCTGACGGTAATTTTTGTCTGATAGTTTGTTCAATAACACGTCTTCCTGCAAACCCGACTCTGGCACCTTGTTCAGCTACGATAATATCTCCAAGCATACCGAAACTTGCGGTTACGCCGCCGAAAGTCGGTTCAGTGATTAAGTTTACGTACAAAAGACCTTCATCGTCCAGTCTTGAACACGCGCAGGAGGTTTTTGCCATTTGCATCAAGCTCAAGGCACTTTCCTGCATTCTCGCACCGCCTGAAGAAGTAACAGCAAGAACAGGAAGTCTTTGTTCAATGGCTTTTTCAATAATTCTTGTAACTTTTTCGCCAACGACGCTGCCCATAGAGCCGCCCATAAAATCAAAATCCATGACTGCAACGGCAACTTTGTGTCCTTCAATTTGTCCAATACCTGTAATAACGGCATCTTTTAGGTTTGTTTTTTCTTGCGCTTTTGCAATTCTGTTTTTATAAGATTCTGTATCCACAAATTCCAACGGGTCTGTCGGGCGGATTTCCGTAAACAATTCTTCAAATGAATTTTCATCAAAAAGCTGTTTGATACGTTTTCGTGCATTTATTCTGAAGTGGTAATCACAAACAGGACAAACCATATCATTATTAGCCAAATCTTCTTTTAAAAGCTGGGCATCGCAGTGAACGCATTTTACCCATAAATCAGGGTTTTGTTCAACTTCTGCACGGGCTTCAAGCTCACGTCTTTTAATTTGAGCTTCTTTACGTTTTTCAAACCAATCTTGAATAGTCATAATTTATAATCCCTAATAAAAATATCTAATTACTACAAGTATTTTATATCAAACAAAAAGCTATTGCAAATTTGTTAAGTTAATATTTGATTTTTGAAGCTCTGTCCATTTCCCGTTTCTGGTCTTTTTTCGCTATATCGTCGCGTTTGTCGTGAAGTTTTTTACCTTTTGCCAGACCTATTTGAATTTTAGCAAAACCTTTCAAAATATATACTTCCAAAGGAACGATTGTGTAACCGTCTTTCTTTACCTTTGAATGCATTTTTAAAATTTCTTTTTTTGTTAAAAGGAGTTTTCTTGTGCGTTCTGCCTGATGGTTGAATCTGTTGCCCTGTTCATACGGCGAAATGTGACAGTTATAGAGAAATACTTCATTATCCTCAATTTTACAAAAAGAGTCTTTTAAATTTATTGCATTTTTTCTGATAGATTTTATTTCTGTTCCGGTCAACACAATACCGGCTTCATATTTTTCATAAATATTGAAGTCGTGAAAGGCTTTTCTGTTTGTAGTTATTATTTGTCGTTCCATAAGCTGATTATAGCACAGAAAATTATGTATGTTTAAGTTTTTCTCTTTCTGTTCGTATTACATTTTTTAGCATATTGGAAATTACTTCTATTTTTTCGTCAAAGTAAAAACGTTTAACCTTTACGGGTGAGGTTTTCTGGCTAAGAATTCCGGGATGATAATCTTCAATCATGGATTGATATGTATTCCCTGTATTATATGCGTTTCTTTCGTTTATCAATCTGTAGCGGAAGTCTTGTAATGTATTTATTTTCTGAGCTGATGATTTATTTTTAAAATATTTTTCAAGTTTTTTGTATAAAACTGATTTCAGGTCTTTACGGTTTTGCTTTTTTACTGATTGAAGCTCGTTATCAAAGAATTTAAAATAATTTTTATCTCTGTATCCGTTTTCGCACATTATAATAATTCGTTTAACATATTTCGGGTTTGTAAAATAGCTGAATAAGTGGTCTGATTCGTGCATAAGTGTTCCGAATTCCTGAAGCCCTAAGCCCTGTACTATTCCGTAATAATTTGGCTTTAAATTAACAATATAGCCTTCAATATTTCTTTTTTTATTCATGCCAATATATACACTGCCATC
Organism: uncultured bacterium; assembly: GCA_900554385.1. Taxonomy (GTDB): domain Bacteria; phylum Cyanobacteriota; class Vampirovibrionia; order Gastranaerophilales; family Gastranaerophilaceae; genus Scatousia. The sequence goes on from USHE01000028.1 coordinate 11,982, forward strand.
ATTCGGTGTATACTGAGGTAGTTTATGAACTTCCAGTCTTTTATGCGAAGGTAAAACTTTTAGGTAAGCTTTTTTTATTTTTTCGAGAGGAACATCATGAGTTCCGAATTCATCTTTAATATTGTTGTAAAAATCTGTCATCAGGTTTTGAGCGTGTTTATACCTGCCTTCAGGTGAACCGTTAGGCTTGATTTGTGATATCGGAATGAATGCTGTTTTTAGAATTTTTACCATACCAACATAAAACAACTAAAGCTGAAAAATTGCTTATTCATATAAAAAACACTTAACATAATGACTGTTAGAAATTTTTATATTATCAGGCTGTTGTTTTTTACATTTTTCGAAGCATTTTGGGCATCTTGTATGAAACTTACAGCCTTGAGGAAGTTTAGCCGGTGATGGCAGATCACCTTGCAGTAAAATTCTTTCAGATTCATTTCCGCTAATTTGAGGGACTGCGCTCAATAGTGCCTGAGTGTAAGGGTGTTTTGGGTTTGCAAAAATTTCTTCGGTAGTTCCCAGTTCAACAATTTCCCCAAGATACATAATAGCTACTCTGTCGGCAAGATATTTTATAACGCTCATGTCGTGTGTTATAAGCAGAAAGGTCAGTTTGTAATCTTCTTTCAATTCTTTTAAAAGATTAATTATTTGTGCCTGAATACTAACATCCAGTGCGCTGACAGGTTCGTCTGCAAGAATAAATTTAGGTTCAAGAACTAATGCTCTTGCGATTGCAATCCTCTGGCGTTGACCGCCGGAAAATTCGTGGGGATATAAATTAAGACAATCCTCATTTAATCCGACTTTTTTTATTTTTTCTTTGATTATACGTGTAACTTCTTCTTCACAGTAATTTGTGTTTATTAAAAGAGGTTCTTTTAATGTATCAATGATTTTCATTTTAGGGTTAAGGCTTGAATAAGGGTTTTGAAAGACCATTTGGGCATTTTTTCTGTATCTTTTTATGTCCTTTTTATTTGAAGTTAAAATATTTTCTCCTTTAAAGAGAATTTCTCCGGATTTTGCTTGTTCAAGTTTAATGATAGTTTTTGCAAGTGTAGATTTTCCGCAGCCTGATTCCCCTGCAAGAGCCAGAATTTCTCCTTGTTTTATATCTAAATTAACCCCGTTTACGGCGTGGATTGTTTCTTTCCCGCCGATAATCCCTTTGTCTGAATTGTATTCAACATAAAGGTCTTTTATTTCAATTAAATTATCCATAGAAAAATTTTATCTTAATTTCTTATTAAAAGCAATTATATATAGCGGCTATTCCAGATTAAGAAGTTCATGGATTTTTAATTCTAAAGTGTTTGAGATTTTAAACAAAATATCAAGTGATGCCTTTTTTTCGCCTCGTTCAATTTCACCCAGATAATAGTCGTTTATACCGGCAAGTTCTGCAAATTTTTCACGTGATAATTTTTTTGAGCGTCTGAGTTTGAAAATTCTTTGTCCGAGTTGTTCGTAAAAAGTGCTTGTCATTTCTACATGTTATGTTATTATAAGTATAAGTTACATTGGCTATGAGCCAATATAAATATTGGAGGTTTCATGAAAAATAAAGCATTTACGTTGGCAGAAGTCCTTGTGACACTTGGCATTATTGGGGTTGTTGCCGCCATGACATTGCCCAATCTGGTTGGAAATTATAAAAAGAGAATTGTTACATCTAAATTGCATAAATTTTATTCTTTAATGCAGCAAGCTATTTTATTAGCTG
>USHE01000029.1 GCA_900554385.1 uncultured bacterium
TGTCTGATTGTATATAAGAAAATATTAAACCACTATCAGGAGATGCCGCAAAACCTTTCCAATTCCGCGCTACAACACTTGACTACAACGAATACGTAGGAAGAATTGTAATAGGGCGTATAGAAAACGGAACAATAAAATCTCAAGAACAAGTGTGCGTAATCCACGCAGACGGCTCTCAGGAAAGAGGCAAAATTTCAAAGCTTTTCGGATTTCACGACTTAGGCAGAACAGAAATCCAAGAAGCTTCAGCGGGCGATATTGTCGGAATTGCAGGCTTCTCAGACATTCAAATCGGAGAAAGTATTTGTGCGTTGGATAACCCGCAGCCGCTTCCGCTAATAAAAGTTGATGAACCTACTCTGCAAATGAATTTTTCCGTAAACGACAGCCCATTTGCAGGACAGGAAGGGAAATTCGTTACATCACGCCAGTTAAGAAAACGTCTTTATGACGAATTAGAAAAGAATGTAAGCTTACGTGTTGAAGATACTGATTCTACTGACGTATTCAGAGTTTCAGGACGCGGCGAACTTCACCTCGGGATTTTAATCGAAACTATGAGGCGTGAAGGTTATGAATTTCAGGTTTCAAAACCGGAAGTTATCTACAAAACGATAGACGGCAGACAATGCGAACCTTATGAAAACCTTATTATAGATGTACCGGAAGCCTGCGCAGGCAGCTGTATCGACAGACTTTCAGGCAGAAAAGCCGAAATGAAAGAAATGCAAAATGCGAAAGGCAGAACAAATATGACATTCCATATTCCTGCCAGAGGCTTAATCGGTTTCAGAAGCGAATTTATCAGAATGACACGCGGTGAAGGTATCATGTATCACACATTCTTACACTACAGACCATTTGCCGGAGATATTCCGCGCCAGAGAAACGGTTCTATTATTGCTCACGAACAGGGAGAAGCTATTCCTTACGCTTTAGCCCAATATGAAGACCGCGGAGTATTTTTCGTTACCCCTAAAACAAAAGTTTACAGAGGCATGATTATCGGAGAATGCAACAAACCGCAGGACATTGTTGTAAATATTTGTAAAACAAAAAAACTTACAAACATGAGAAGTGCTACGGCTGATGTCATGGTAACATTACAGGCTCACAAAACACTTTCTCTTGAAGAAAGCTTAGAATATATCGGCGATGATGAACTGGTTGAAATTACACCGGAAAATGTCAGAATAAGAAAAGCTGATTTAACAAGAAAAATATATAACTAACAAAAAGCCTCCACGACGGAGGCTTTTTTATTTAAGCTTCAAACAATTTATGCAATCTTTCTCGAATATCGTCTTCGTCTAAATCTTGTGTAATAGTGTTTAAATCAATTGCCATCTGGTAATAGTGTGCGGCATCGTTTCTGAAATCAAGCATCTGGCTTGCTCTACCGGCATTGAAGTATGCAAGCGTATAACTTTCATTAATTTCAATAGCCTGCTCAAAATATTCTAATGCTTCTTCCGCATCTCCCAATCCGTCAAGATAAATTATACCGAGATTGTTATGAGAAAACTCATTTTCCGGATTAAGTTCTATTGATTTGTGATAAGCAACTAGAGCTTCTTCCAAATAATCCTTTTCCCATAACGCAATACCTGCTTTTGAATACCCTCTGTAATCATCAGGATTAAGCGTAATAGCATCACAATATGTTCTTATTGCTTTATCTAAATCGTATTCAGACATATAAATATCACCGAGAGAAATATACAAATCATAATTGTTCGGATCAAGAATAATTCCTGCCTGATAGGTTGCTACAGCAGCTTCCGTATTGCCTTTTACCTCTCCGTAAATTGCGCCTAGTGCCTGACACACTATGGCTGTCCATTCATTATCAGGATTAATCGCAATCGCTTTTTGATAATATTCTATAGCATCATCATAAAGTTCAGCTTTAGAAAACGCGTAAGCCAAAGAATTATTATAAAAAGGATTTTCAACATCTCTTTCAAGTGCAAGTTTAAATGCACTTATTGAGTTAATTTTATCCTCTTTTTTTAGATAAAGATGTCCAAGTTCATAATAAATCTGTGCGGTATCCTCGTCAAATTCAAGAAGTTTTTCATAACAATCAATTGTTTCTTCCGTGTTTTCAGGGAAATATGTCTGCAATACAGTTGCAAGTTTTACCAAAACCTCTCTACACATAGGATTTGTTTCAAGAACTTTTTTATAACAATCAACGCACAAATCCAACTCATTATTCTTAAGAGCTAAGTCGCCCATTTTATTATAGAAAACCTGACCGTGGCATGTATCCATTACGGCCTTTTTATAAACATTTTCGGCAGCAGGATAGAGCTTGAATTTTTCAAGAAATTTTCCGACTGTATTATAAGTAAACACAGAAACTTCATCAGACAAATTTTTATAAAACATTTTCAACGACGGCCTATCCCACGCAAGCATCAGACTGCCGGAAAGAAAATAATACACGAACTGCATATAGTCAGATATACTACCCTTTTCGGAATTAATCTTTTGAAGTAAAGCCTGAGAAAGCACAAGCCTTGGTCTTGCAGATTTAAATTTACTCATCTTAATAGCAGACTTAAATTCTTCCATAGCTTCAGGATAATTCTCAGCCATTTTCATAAAAAATCCTGCATAAAGATGCGCATTCATATTATCAGGGGCAAGTGAAACAGCAGTTTTGCACTGATCAATTGCTGTATTGACGCTAATCTGTCCTTGCTCCCACATCAAACTTGCTAATCGATAGTAAGATTCTGGAATTGTAGGATCAAACTTTACGGCATCTATATAATTAGTAATAGCTTCCTGCAAATCTTTATTATTTTGCCTTATAAGATATCTTTCATGAGCAATTCGGGCTTTCTCAAGCGAAACTTTCGCTTTTTCAGCCTTCTCATCGTTCGTAACCGGTTGTAATAAAATTTGTTCTGACATTTTGAGCTCCAAATAAAATGTGTATGAGTACTAATTCGACAGAAAAAACTCCACACTTTATTATTTTTACAAAATATCCTCCAAATATATTAGACAAATGTATAATTTATTTCCTTTGTAATATAATAAAAGTATGAATTATTTAAAAAATGAGTATGATGTAATAGTTGTAGGTGCAGGGCACGCTGGTTGCGAAGCCGCAATTGCCTGTGCAAAATTAGGGGCAAAAGTTTTACTTGCAACACTTAATCTTGATAATATAGCATTACAGCCTTGCAACCCTGCAATAGGCGGACCTGCAAAATCTACTTTAGTAAGAGAGATTGACGCTCTAGGCGGAGTTATGGGAGAAGTCGCTGACGCAACTTATATCCAAATGAAGATGCTTAACTCCTCAAAAGGACCTGCGGTTAGAGCTTTGCGTGCGCAATCCGACAAAAAAGAATATTCAAATTACATGCGCAATTTAATAGAAAGCAATGAAAATATATACCTGCGTCAAGCCTGCATTACAGACCTAATTGCAAAAGACGGACAAATTACAGGCGCAATTGACGAATTTGGCATTGAATATAAAGCACGCGCAATAATCCTTACAACCGGAACATCCTTAAACGGCAGGATTTTTGTCGGACTAAAATCGTACAGTGCTGGCAGACTTGGAGAACAAGCGGCAATCGGCCTATCAGAGTCTTTAACAAAACTCGGAATAAATATCAAAAAATTAAAAACAGGAACGCCTCAACGAGTAGATAAGAGAACTATTGATTACTCAAAAATGACAATTCAGCCCGGTGATGAAATTTTAAATTTTTACTCATTCAAACCCAATAGACCAATTCGTCCACAAGTTCCGTGCTATTTAACAAGAACTAATGAACGCACCCACGAAATTATAAAAGCCAATTTAGACAAATCCCCAATGTATAAAGGCTTAATACACGGTGTAGGTCCTCGCTACTGCCCTTCGATAGAAGATAAAGTAGTTCGTTTTAGCGAAAACCCATCGCACCATATTTTTATAGAACCGGAAGGTCTCGGAACTTATGAGGTGTATATTCAAGGATTTTCAAGCAGTCTGCCTGCTGATGTTCAGGTGCAAATGCTGCATACACTTCCGGGACTTGAAAAAGCTCACGTTATAAAACCCGCTTATGCTGTAGAATACGACTACGTTCCTGCCGTCCAAACAACGCACTCGCTTATGTCTAAACAGGTTAAAGGATTGTTCTTCGGCGGACAAATAAACGGGACGAGCGGATACGAAGAAGCCGCAGCTCAAGGCTTAATAGCTGGTATTAACGCGATAAATTATATTAACAACTCTGAAATGCTTGAACTATCCAGAAGTTCCTCCTATATCGGAACATTAATTGATGATCTCGTAACAAAAGACATCGAAGACCCTTACAGAATGCTTACATCACGCTCAGAATACCGTTTATTGCTGCGTCAGGACAATGCCGATGCAAGACTGACTCCAATTGGACATAAAATAGGACTAATTGATGATACTCAGTTTAAAATATTCACAGAAAAACAAGAAAATATTCAAAAAGAACTTTTAAGAATTAATGAACAAAAAATTTCCGCAACAGAAGAAGTAAACTCTATTCTGGCAAAATACAATGAACACATTGACAGAGGAATGAAACTTTCAGAACTCCTAAAACGCCCTAATATTGATTATTCTGTACTGAAAGAAATTGATTCGGAAACAAACAGCCTAAACATACATAGAGATGTATATGAGCAGGTTGAAATTCTCACAAAATATGACGGATATTTAAAACGTCAAGAATTTCAAGTTAATCAGGCTGACAAGCTGGAAAAATTCAAAATTCCTGACAACATAGATTACCTTAGAATTGAGCATATTTCCTCAGAAACTAAAGAAAAATTAAATAAAATAAGACCAAAAACTTTAGCGCAAGCCTCAAGAATCGGCGGAGTAAAACCTGCAGATATTTCTGTGCTTATGGTTCTGTTAGACAAACACACATTCGCAAGAACTGAAAATTAAACGTTAGTATCAAGTTTGCGGTATTTTATATTATTAAGCTGTAAAATTCTTTCAACAATACGTTCTTTATCCACATTAACGTTTAAAATCGCCTTACCGTAGACACTATTGTTGCGAAGCTGGGTACAAGTAAACCTTGCATCCCTTATCCAAAAATTACTCATTAACATCCCAAGAGTAAAAACCTGATTACGACTAACAGCAGTAGAAGCGTCAACTTCATACCTGCCTTTAAAGTTAGGTGTATATGCATAGCTTTGAGATACTTTTGAGATATTCATATTCCTATAAAGCCTCCTGATAAAATAATTTTACTGAAAAAATAAATATTTTCATAAAAATTTACACTAATCTAAATTTAAAATACCAAAAACGCCCTGTGAAAACTGGGCGTCCTTAGTTTATAAATTTACAAACTTTCCTTATGGTAACTCCACAACATAAAGTTATTCGGTAATATCAGTAAAAACGAAACCTGAATTTTTATCATAGGAAATAGTGTATTTTCTATTAGGTTCAACATTTACTTCAATTTTTTGCGGATCATACGTTGTGCTTACCGTCTTATAAATAATTCCAGGTCTTACTTTTTCATACTGCAATTCTAAAACAGTCTTTCCCGGCAATAAATTGTATGCTCTTTCACCCCATCCCTCCACAGTTTGAACAGGAGCTTCATCATTAATTGTTAAAACAGATACGGTATGGTTAAAACCCAAAGGATTCCATTGACAGTCTTTAATAATCATAACCGACGCATCAGGATGTTCTTCCAAATATTTCTTTTTATGAGCTTTGTGAACTTGCATTGCAAATACGGTATACAAAAAACCAGCTAAAAAAACTCCTCCCACTAATAAAATCGACTGTAACATAAGCTTATTCTCCTTTCCTAACTATTTCTTAATTGTTGCAACTTTTATCACATGATCATTTTTATTTTTTGCACCTAAATCTTCTAATAACTGTTCATAATCTTCACCTTTTAGATTTGAGGCATCAATATAATCTTCTTTCCCGGTTTCCTTACTTACATAATAAATATCCTGATCTTCCGCGTTTTTTGTTTTGCTGTCCTTAGAATACTCAGACCAGTAATACTGCTCAATATCAAAAACATTAACGACTTTATTCAATCTCTTAACTACCATTTTTTTATCGTCAGTCAGCACTATTGAGATAAAATCCATATAAAAAACTTTTATAAAGAAAAACGCAAGAACTACAACCGCACCGATTACTGCAAATAAAAAACTATGAGTAAACTTGCCAACAAGGTTATAAACAAACCATGCTGCGCATAAGCCTAATCCTGATTCAACCATCATTGACGTAAATTTTGACTTATACTCTTTCATTCTTCCCTCCATACATATCCAAAACTACTTAGTCATATTAAATTTTATTGACTAAGTATACAATAAAAACTCTTAATGTAAATACAATTTACAAAATTCCGCGCGATAGAATTACTAAGTTTGCATAAAAATAATATGCAAAACTAAGATAGGTCTGGCAAACAAAATCCGTAAACGTATACTATTAAAAAAGCTAAAACTGAATTAAATTTGTACAGTTTTAGCTTTTTCTCCGTTATTAATATTTTACTTAATTCCCATAAGCGTTTACAGTAACGGTTTTAAACCCAAGAATATTTCTTGTATGAACATCATAATATGTTACATTTTTAATTTTTCCATCTTTTGCGGCTTCATTAACGCTGCAATTTCCAAGCCCCACAAGCCCGAAGTAACTTTTACATACTGCAGTTCCTTTTTTAGCAGCTGCAGCATTGCTAAAGCCGGATCCGGCTTCTGTTGCATTTTTGTAAAAAAGTCCATAAACAGGTTCATTCGCATTGGCAGCTTGAACAGATATTGAGAATGCTGCTACAAGAACAATTAATCCTAAAAATTTTTTCATACTCCACTCCTTATATAAAAAAGTAATAACTAGAGAAGTAATTATATTTTATTTTTATCATTTTGTCAATATAAAACACCCAAGGCTAGACTATCTTACTCACTCAAGCGTAACCCAAATTCCGTATTTAGCTAGCACATATATAAAAAACTCCCCAGGTTGGACTCGAACCAACAACCTACCGGTTAACAGCCGGTTGCTCCGCCATTGAGCTACTGAGGAATATTTTATTTCTATTTACTTTTTCGCGGAACTCTTTTCACCCCTATCTCCGCAACCCTCAGGGCTTATGTTTATATTATAGAATAAAAAAAATTTATTGTAAAGTACTTTTTAGGAATTAATTGAAGAAAGTTTTACAAGATTGTCAAAATCTTTATATCGGGAACTCAACTCCTCAAATGTACCTATATCAACAACTTCACCGGCTTTGATATAAATCAGCTTATTGCAAGCTTTCAAAGTTGACAATCTGTGCGCAATTGCAATTATTGTTTTATGCGTTTTTAATGTATTCAGCATGCTCGTAATTTCATGCTCCACCTGAACATCTAAGGAAGAAGTTGCTTCATCAAAAATGATTATCTCCGGACTTCTATATAACGCGCGAGCAATTGCAAGACGTTGCTTCTGCCCCTGCGAAATTCCTGTCGAATCAATAAACGGAACAGCATATATTCCATCTTTAAATTCTTTTACCAAATCATCTAGCCTTGCTGCAACTAAGGCATCAACAACTCTTTCATCATCTATTTTTTCAGGAGAAACTCCCCATGCTACATTTTCCCTGAATGATTTTTCCAAAACATTTATCTCTTGCGGAACATACCCAATAATTTTTCTAAATTGAGGAAAACTTTCCTTTGTTAGCTTTATCCCGTCTATTCTGACTTCACCGCTTGACGGGGTTAACAGACCTGTTAAAATATCTGCAAGTGTGGTTTTTCCGGCTCCGGATAAACCTACTATTCCAATAAAATCACCTTTGTTTATCTCTAAATTAATATTTTTCAATATTTGTTTATCTGGCGCATAAGAAAAGCTTATATCCTTTAACTCTATTTTATCTTTTAGGGATAAGTCATTTGTACAATTCAAATCAACAGGCTTGAAACTTTCCATATTAAAATACTCATATTCCTTAATAAGAGCTTTTACAAAAGTACGCCCTACCGAAATATTTATAATCGATGTTTGCACCCTGTTTAATGCCGGAGCTATACGAAAAATAGCCGCAACTACCAGTGCAAAAGAGGCTGTAATTGAGGAGTAGTTATTTATTGAACTCATTGCGATAAAACAACCCATAAGAAGCAGGGAAAACACTATTAAAATTTCTACAATATATGGGGGGATTGAATTAAAAAATTCATATCTTGCCATATAGCCAACAGCATTATTACCTGCGTCCACAAAATTATGATAAAAATTAGCTTCTCCGTTCAGAATTTTTATTTCTTTAAGATTCTTGAGATACTCACAGGTTAAATTATTCACTATTTGAAGTTTTTTATTAAGATACAGAGTAACCTGCTTTGTTTTATTTTTAAAATACTTATTTTGTAATATCATACTACAAACGGCAAATAATAAAGTTACGATACCGGCAAACGGGAATTTTATCATGATTAAAGAGATTACCATTACAATTATGATGCAATTCGTAACAAGGTTCAAAAGCCTCATCAAAAAACTAGACATTACCTGAGAGGGAAGATTACTCACAACATATAATTTATCAGCAGATGAGGTTTTCATTATATCCCCATAAGGAGCATATAAATAATATTGCATAAACTTATTAACAATACTTTGCTTCCAGCCATTAATAAATAGACTTTGTAAATACATATAAAAAATCATATAGAGATTTTTGGCAATAAAAAGCAACAGCGCTATAGCACCTAGTAAAAATGCAGTAAATATAGGGTTATTAATACCGGAAAAACCAACCCAATGTTGGTATAATGGGCTTCCAAACACACTCTGCGGATTGATTAACATTATAATAAAAGGATAAATCATCGCAATCCCAAGAAATTCAAGACATCCGGCAATAAAAGAAAGAACTACAAACCCTGCAAATTGGATTTTTTTACCTTTACCAAAATACTTAATAAATTTCCTGAAATTTTCCAGATACATAAAGTTCCCCAAAGTGATTAATATTTATGATATAATAATTGTATTATAACATAAATAGAAGAAAGGAGTTAATATGGCAAATCCAATACTCAGAAACAGTTTTAACACAGAAGAACGTGTGTACGAAGGCGAGCCGATGACTATTTCGGGTGCTATTAACAAAACATTGACGTTATTAGCCCTCGTTACAGTTTCAGCAGGATATAGCTGGTATTTAATGGCATCAGGTTTTACTGATAAGGCGTCAATGCTATGTCTTGGCGGTGCTGTTGCCGGCTTTATACTTGCACTTGTGATAATCTTCTCAAGAGGCAGACTTGCTCCGGTACTTTCACCATTTTATGCTATTGGAGAAGGCTTTTTTATCGGAGGAATTTCATCATTTTTTGAAGCCGCATATTCGGGAATTGTAATGCAGGCTGTAGCCGGAACCTTAGCGGCATTGCTATCAATGTTACTATTATACAGAGCAAAAGTTATTCAATGCACTGATAAATTTAGAGCGGTCCTCTTTACTGCAACAATGTCAATCGGAGTAATTTATTTAATCCAGATAATAGCATCATTATTCGGCAGAGGCATTCCGCAAATATTCACATCCAGTGCTATTGGAATTGGCTTTAGTGTCGTGGTTGTACTTATCGCGGCTTTTAACTTAATAGTAGACTTTGATTTCATTGAAAAAGGGGCTGAAAACATGCTTCCAAAAGCATTTGAATGGTACGGAGCTTTTGGATTAATGGTTACACTAATATGGCTTTATCTTGAAATTCTAAGATTACTGGCAAAATTAGCTGACAGAAATTAATCAAAAGGGACTCTTTAAAAGAGTCCCTTTTTTATATCAAAATTCCATAAATTTTATCGTTTTCACATTTGGTTATTTTAATTTTTTGAAGTGAATTTGTTAAGTTTAAGTCTTTTGAATTCGTAACTACAGTTAAGTAATTTCTTGTAACCCCCTTTAAAAAACCGTTTTTATCAGGACGTTTTTCGATCAATATTTCTTGTTCTTTGCCGAAATTTTTGTTGATAAATTCTGCAAGTTTACGCGAAGAAATTTGTTTTACAATATCTGCACGTATTTCCTTCACATTATCCTCAACCTGAGGAACTGCCGAAGCACCTACAGTTCCGTTTCTTTTGGAATAAGGGAAAGTATGAATTTGCGACAGCCCTGATTTTTCGAGATTAGAACGAGTAATTTCAAAATCCTCATCACTCTCACCGGCAAAACCTGTTATAATATCACTACCCAAAAACGGCAAATCAAACATTGAATTAATTTTTTCTATCTGTTCAAGATAATCTTCTACTTTATAAAATCTATTCATTGATTTTAAGGTTTTATTGCACGCAGATTGAAGTGACAGATGGAAATGCGGACAAAACTTCTTAGAAGTTTGCAAGAACTCCAGCATTTCATCAGTTATTTCAAGCGGATTTAAAGACCCCAAGCGATAACGCTGAATTTTTGTACGGATTTCAACTTCCTTTAATAAATCTAAAAGGGATTTTCCAAAATCACGTCCCCACAACCCGATATGAATTCCCGTAAAGACGACTTCTTTAAATCCTTTATCCGCAAAATTGTTAATCTGTTCAATTATAAAATCGACATCTGCACTGCGGCTCTTACCTCTGGCAAAAGGGATAATGCAGTAAGAACAGCGGTTATCGCATCCGTCTTGAATTTTTAAACTCGCACGTGTTTTTGAAGTATCAACAAGCACAGCCTTATGAAAATCTTCTAATGTCATAATATCCGAAACACAAGCATGCTCGCCAAGATTTTTTAAATTATTCAAAGTTTGAAAAAATTCCAGTTTTTCATCATTTCCAATTACATAATCAATAAAATTATTTTCTAAAAGGCTTTCTTTTTCTATCTGAGCAAAACATCCCGTCAAAACAGTAATTGCATCGCTATTTTTATGTTTCGCATTACGCAAAAGATACAAAGCCTCATGGTCACTTTTATGCGTAACAGTACAAGAATTAAGAATATAGATATCCGCATCTTCTATTTTGGGAACCTGCACATATCCGTTATTCTTTAGATTTTCAACAATTATAGAACTTTCAAACTGGTTGGATTTACAACCCATTGTATGGATATAAAAACTTTTCATTTCTGTATTTTATAATAAACATAAATCAAATGTAAATATTTCTTAAAATTTTATATACTATTAGCAAAAAAATTTACTTACTTGCCTTAATATTGTATAATAATAGTGAAAGTGTAGGTGTCGAATATGTTAGTTAATGCAGTGCCTTCTTATAGCAAAGGATTTACAGGTAGAAACAGAGAAAATATTGATGGAGCAATAGCTGAAGACGATAGAAATTTGAGAGAATTGGCGTATAAAAAAGCTATGCATGATGTCAAAGACGACAAACATAAAAAAATAAGTCGCGCATTGTGGGCTTCAATTCCGGTTGCAGCTGGCGTTGCGACAGCAGCATTAACTAAAGGAAAAGTTTCAGTATTTGGTAAAGAATTCGGCGGCAGAGCATCCAAACTGGTTTTGGGAATTGCAGGCGCACTTCCATGGGCATTTGCTTTTGGAACTATCGATGCTGTCGTTGCTGCAAAAAATTTGGCTGTAAAAAAATCAGAAACTGTTAGAAACGCTGATAACAAACATCCTATTTTATCATTTGCAGCCCTGATTGCTACAGGAGCCGCTGCTTTAACTTACCTGCCAAAAGCCGGCGCAAAACTCTTGAACAAAATGGGTCCTAAAACTTTCGCTAAACTTGGTAAATATACAGAAAACATTGCAAACGTAATTAATAAACCTAAAACGCCTAAATTTATTACAAATACATTTGATAAATTAGCAGTAAAAACACCTTCTGCAATCAAAGAGGGTGCTAAGTTTGCTTTATCAGTATCTCCTTGGGCGTTATTAGCAACATCATTCCTCCATAACCTAAACCATAATATAGATGCAAGAAACGAATATAATAAAAATTATGTAAAACTTAAAGATACTCAATTTAATCTTGCTAAAGCCAGATTAAATGAATTAAAACTTGAAAACGACTTCTTAAAACAAACTCCAGAAAACAAAGAAGATTTAGAAATTTTAGAAAACCCGCTTAAAGATATGCCGGAAGAAGTTGTTGAAAAGATTGAAGCATTAAAAGCTGAAGCTAAAGATTAATCATCGAATGATGACTTCTCTGGCGTCAGTCACAGCTTTTACATTCTCATTATTAATATTTTGATACAATATGGCAATTTTTACCTGAATAAAACGTTTATATATATGTAGGTTAGTAGTTTAATATTTTAGGTAGAATTGTTATGGACAATTTAAATAGCGGTGTGGAAAAAGAACGTCCACAACCGATTGATACTGGTGTGCCGCCCAAAGAGCCGCCAAATCTTGCATTTCAAAACAATGAGATTCATGAAAATGAAGGATTAAACAGGCATACAACTCCCCATATTTCTCCCACTCCTCCTGCAATAAATCAAGGGTGGTATAAAAAATTAACAGAGGAAAGGTCCAACCGGATATCACATCCCGGAACGGAACTTGGAAATGCAGCCATATATTCAATGGTGGCAAATAATCCCCTGCAAAAACCTGACGAAATAATAAAACCGACACCAAAAGCTCCTCAAATATTTACCCCAACTCCTATAACTAATCCACTGCCACGACGATCGCGAATGTTTAACTATAATCCATACCAACAAATGCGAGCCGGCGGCATGTATTAAAAAAAGGCGAAGCCTAACAGGCTTCGCCTTTTAATTATCCCAAAACTGAGAATTATTTCATCAACTCACCAACAGCCTTGTAAACTGCCATTCTCTGAGCAGCATCTTTTTCTGCTTGAGAATAAAGTTCTTCCGCATGTTCAGGGATCGTTTTCATCAATGATTTATAACGGCCTTCTGATTTGATGAATTCCTGATAGCTTCCTTTAGGATCTTTAGCATCCCAAGTGAATGGAGCTTCAGGGTTAGCAGGATTGTATCTGTACAATGGGAAGTATCCAGCTTCAACTGCACGTTTTTGTTCGGTTTGAGTTTTACTCATATCGATACCGTGAGCAATACAAGGCGCATAAGCAAAGATGATAGATGGTCCATCGTAAGCTTCAGCTTCCTGGAACGCTTTTAGAGTTTGAGCTCTGTCAGCACCAAGTGCAACTGATGCAACATAAACGTAACCATAAGACATGCTCATCAAGCCCATGTTTTTCTTGTAAGTTGGTTTACCGCCGGTAGCAAACTTAGCAACAGCACCTGTAGGTGTTGATTTAGAAGCTTGACCGCCTGTGTTAGAGTAAACTTCGGTATCAAGAACAAGAATATTAACATTTTTGTTCTGAGCCAATACGTGGTCAATACCGCCGTATCCGATATCGTTTGCCCATCCGTCACCGCCGATAATCCAAACTGATTTATCTGTAAAGTAATCTTGAAGTTCACGAACTTTAGCCTAATCTGCACATTCACAGTCAGCGTATTTTGCAAGAACTTCTTTAACTTTATCTTGAGCTTTAATAGCTTCTTCAGTTTTTGAATTATCAAAGTGAGCAATAGCACCTTCAAGAGCTTCTTTCAAGTCAGCAGGAGTTTTTTCATTAGAAAGAACTTTTTCAACATAAGTTTTCAAAGTATCTCTGTTTTGATC
>USHE01000030.1 GCA_900554385.1 uncultured bacterium
GGATGGCGCAATCCTCGTTGTTGCTGCTACCGATGGTGCTATGCCTCAGACTCGTGAACACATCTTGTTAGCTCGTCAGGTTGGCGTTCCTAACTTGGTTGTATTCTTGAACAAATGTGATATGGTTGATGACCCTGAATTGTTGGAATTGGTTGAAATGGAAGTTAGAGAACTTCTTTCTTCTTACGAATTCGACGGTGACAACATTCCGTTCATCCACGGTTCTGCTTTGAAAGCTTTAGAAGCTGCTCAAGCTAACCCTGCTATCAAACGTGGCGAAGACAAATGGGTTGATAAAATTTGGGAATTGATGGATGCTATCGATTCTTACTTCCCAACTCCTCAACGTGATTTGGATAAACCATTCTTGATGCCGGTTGAAGACGTGTTCTCTATTACCGGTCGTGGTACTGTTGCTACAGGTAGAGTTGAACGTGGTCTTGTTAAAGTTGGTGACGAAGTTGAATTGGTTGGTCTTGGCGAAACTAAGAAAACAACTGTTACTGGTGTTGAAATGTTTAGAAAATCTCTTGACCAAGGTCAAGCTGGTGACAACATTGGTGCATTGCTTCGTGGTATCGACAAAACTGATATCCAACGTGGTCAAGTTTTGGCTAAACCTGGTTCAATCCACCCTCACACTAAATTCACAGCAAACGTTTACGTATTGACTAAAGAAGAAGGTGGACGTCATACTCCATTCTTCCCTGGTTACAGACCTCAGTTCTACATCAGAACAACTGACGTAACCGGTTCTATCAAATTCGACGGTCAAATGGTAATGCCTGGTGATAACGTAGTTATGGAAGTTGAACTTATCGCTCCTGTAGCTATCGAAGAAGGTATGAGATTTGCTATCCGTGAAGGCGGCCACACTGTTGGTGCTGGTGTTGTAGATAAAATTATTGAATAATTTTAATTTACAAGACAAATAAATTAAAAGAGCTTTGTATTTATTACAAGGCTCTTTTTTACAAAAAAGGAGATTCTAGTGCAAATAAATAAACTTAATACCGGGCTACATTTTAACGGAATGTTGTCACCAAAAACGATAAAATTGGCTTCTGATACAATGGGTGACGAAGGGGCTAAGCTTGCCCAAAACTTTAGAGCTGGTAAAAATAAGTTCGATAAGATTTCAATTCTATATGATGAAAAACCAAAGAGAACAATGTATCATGGACAGGTTTTGGATACTGATACTTATATGGAAGTTAGCAATCCACGTAGTAAAACGCCCCCTGTACGTGCCTTCTTAACTAAGGGCAAACTCGCTTTTGGAGAACAAATGTTAGATTTAATTGCAAATAAGATGAAACTTATCGATAATTTGCGTGGTATTTAAAAACACAAAAGCCTGCAAAATAAGCAGGCTTTATTCAAAATTTTACTCTATTTTATACATTTAGTTTGCCATAGTTTTTAGTTTGTCAAACTTTGTTTCAGAGTGAACTCTTTTTAAATATTTTGTTAAGGATTTAGCTACCATCTTTGAGCGTTTTTGTGCTTCCTGATCCAAAATTTCAAAGTATTCGTCTATCGATGACATAATGTAACCGTTTTCATTTAATTCCAAATTTCCCATATTTCCCCCGATATTTTCTAATCCTATTATAACAGCAATTTACTAATTTAGCCAAGTAGTGTTTCTAAAATTTCTGCATTTTTTACTGCTTTTTTAGAATTGCGGATTTGATTTCTGTACATATAAGTCCTGAGAGCTTCGCGAATAAGTTCTGAACGAGTTCGGTTTTCGTTGTTTGCAACATTGTCAATTTCGTCTAAAAATCTTTCAGGCATTGAAATCAATACTCTTGCCATAGTTAACTCCTTTAAATTTCCCTGTTTTAACTTTTCCCATATATATAAAGTTATTTTGTACAGAAAAATTGCTTAAATTGTATATATAAAATATAAAAGGCTTAACAAAACTTTATTTACTGAAATCTTCTTACGTAATAATTCTTATCGTTTTTCAATGCAAGACGGGCATTTTCAAGGTCAGTATCCTTGAAATTCTTTGTTAAAATTTTTGCGGCTTTTTCTCTTATTGTGTATTCGTCGATATCTTTTGAGAGTAGGATTATGTTTTTTAGAGTGTCAAAATCCATACTTTCAGCGAATTCGTAGACTGTTTCTAAGCACCAGTAGAGTTTAAAAACTTCTTTGTTTACTTTGTATTTTCCGTCTTGAAAGTCGAAATCTTTAATGTTATCAAGCAAATTTAGTGTTTTTTTAGAAAGCTTTTGTGTAAAATATAAACAGAAGTTCGGGTTATTTTTAAGGTTAGAGATTGCAGATATGATGTTTCTGCAGATGTTTGCGTTAATATCGATGATTGCTTCCAGAAATATATCATAGCTTTGAGTGTTTTCAAAAAATTGCAGAAGTTCAGGAGTAGACATAAATTCATTAATTCTTAGTGATACAGCTTCTCTAATTTTTCCGTCTTGACCTGTGAGGTTACTAATTAAAATGTCGGCATCTTCTTTTGAGATTATTGTATCAAGACGCAGGGCAGCGAGTTGTTTTTCGACAATGTTGCCGTTTTGGAGCATTTGTATAATTTCTGTATGCGTGAAATCTTGTTGGATGAGTTCCAATGCTTTATTAAAATTTTCGTCTAAAGTTTCATAGTAAGAATTATTCAAATTTGAACCTCATAGTCTTCTATATAACTAATATAGCATAAAGTATAATGAAATTTGCACATTGCTCAGATTTAATGTATTATATCGGTATAAGAAAATTTGTGAGGAGTTACCCTATGCAAGAAATAGTAAATTATTTTAAAGAAATGTTTATGATGAAGAACGATGATAAGAAAATCGGACTTTCTCAATTTAAAAGCATTACCCCTATTGAAAAGCCAAAAGTAAACCCTGTAAAACCTGCAAATGAGGTTAAGCTTTCAGATTTAATGAGAAGAAGCTATAACTAATTGCTTACTCTGCCGGCAATGGTGAGGCGGATTAGACTTCACCGTATTTTAATATTCAATACCTTTACGGGCAGAGATGCCAGTATCCCAGTAGTGTTTTACAGGTTTTATCTCAGAAACAAGGTGGGCAATATCTATTATTTCTTGTCTGGCGTTTCTGCCTGTGAGGACAATTTCCATTTCGTCAGGCTTGTTTTTTAGAACTTGAAGCATTTCTTGTAAATCAATAAATCCCATATCGATGGCTATGTTAGCCTCATCGAGGATTATAAGGTTATATTCATCATTTTGTATTGCGTTTTTTGCAAGTTCCCAGCCTTTTTTTATTTCTGCGGCGTCAGTTTCGTTTTTATCTTTTTGATAAACAATTCTGTCAGGTCCGGCTTGAACTATTGTTAGGTTTTCCGCAATTTCAGGTGAAAGATTTCTGAATGAGTTTAATTCTCCGTAGTCATCTCCGCCTTTCATGAACATGATTATCAAGACCTTCCAACAGCGTCCCAGAGCGCGCATCGCAAGACCTAAAGATGCTGTGGTTTTTCCTTTTCCGTTACCGGTGTAAACTTGTATGTAACCGTGTTTTGCCCAATTAGGGTTTACTAAATTATTTGAACATTTGTCTATCATAATTATTTATTATATATTAAAATTATGGATGAAAAATCACACCTAAGGATTAAATTTAAAGAGCTGCGAAAAACATTTAATACGCCAGATGTGAGTAATGCTATTAGCGAAAATATCAGAACTTTTGAGGTGTACAAAAATGCTGGTAATGTTCTGCTTTTTTATCCGACCAGATATGAAATAAATTTATTATCTTTACTAAGTGATAATAAAAATTTTTTCTTTCCTCGGGTGAAGGGTCTGGCAATGGAAGTGTGTCCTTATTCAAATGATGTGGAATTTAAAAAATCTGAGTTTAATATAAATGAACCCTGTTCAAATCCTGTAGAGCCTGATATTTTGGATTTGATTTTTGTTCCTGCACTTGCGGTTGATAAAAAAGGTTATCGTCTTGGTTATGGCGGCGGTTATTACGACAGGTTTTTACCTATGTGTAAAAATGCTGTTACTGTTGTTCCGATTTTTGACGATTTTATACTAGAAAAGTTGCCAAATGAAAAATTTGACAAAAGTGTTGATTTGATAATTTCCAATGTAAAAAGGCTCACTATTAAGTGAGCCTTAATTTAGGTTAGTTAAGGATAGGATTGAGGGGGTAAACTTTGTTATGCTACAAATTCAGGTTTCCATTGTTTTGCAGCATCTCGTTCACCCTGTTGAACACCTTCTAATTCTGCTTCAAGCATTTTTAGTTGTGTTTCTAATCGTGCTTTTTCCTGCTGCATTTCTTTTTCCTGTTGGTTAAGAAGTTTGCCTTCCTGTTTTGCAAACCTTTCTCTTTGTTGAGCATATAAATTTTGAAAAATCCAATTCTGATACATTGCCTGTTGATTTGGATCGGTCATTTGTGCCATTTGAGCTTGAACATTCGGCATCATCATCATATATTGAATGTTCTGATTGGCACTCATCAATGCTCCGTTATGGGCGTATGTCATAAACATCATTGTCCTATTGAACATTGATGCCGGCATATTCGCCATATCGTTCATTGATATTGAACCGTCTGCAATGTTCGCTGCGTATTGCTGCAAGTCCTGCAGTTTTTGATTCATTTCATTAAGACGTGCATTAATAGCATACTTCTGGTGTATGATACTAAGCCTGCGTCTATGTAACATCAATAGACTCATTGTCCTACTCCTACTATAAAATTTTAACTAACCTTTTATAACCTTTACACATATATAAAAACATGCAACTCTAATGAATTGCATGTTTTTATGTTATTTGTTAACTTTTGTTACAAAGAATTCTTTTGAACAACTTTATCAATAAGTCCATATTCCAATGCTTCCTGAGCAGAAAGGAAGTGGTCGCGTTCGCAGTCTTCTTTTACTTTATCAAAAGGCTGACCGGAATTTTGAGCAATAATATCAATAAGCATGTTTTTCATTCTCAGAATTTCTTTGGCTTCTATTTCTATATCAGTTGCTTGTCCTTGCGCTCCGCCAAGAGGCTGGTGAATCATTATTCTTGAATTAGGAAGTGCCATTCTCTTTCCTTTTGCGCCTGAACATAATAAGAATGCACCCATAGATGCCGCATCGCCAAGACAAATTGTTGCAACATCTGATTTAATAAGATTCATTGTATCGTAGATTGCCATACCTGCCGTAATAACTCCGCCAGGGCTGTTTATGTACAACATAATATCTTTTTCGTTGTTTTCGCTGTCTAAAAGAAGAAGCTGTGCTACAATTGAGTTTGCAACTTCATCATTAATTTCAGAACCTAAAAAGATAATTCTTTCTCTTAGTAATCTTGAAAAAATATCAAAAGATCTTTCGCCACGGGAAGATGCTTCAATTACGGTAGGGACATAGCCCATAATTCTCATATAAGTTTGCTGATCCATATTTCTCTCCTATTTGCAAATCTATTATAGCATAAAAATAATATATTTAAATTGTCTTAATTGTATGTATTTTATTTTACATGTTAACAAATGTAACGAAAAATATGAAAGCTGAATTTAGATATTTCTAAAATTGTTTATATATATAAGAGAACTAAATTAAGAGAGGCGAGAGTTATGGCTATTTCTAATATTCAAGAAACTTTGTTAATGTACACCAAGCAGAAATCTATGCTTAATGAAAAGCTTGGCAATGTTATGTTTCAGATTATGAATGCGACACGTGAAAACGCGGAACTTCAACAAAAATATAATGATAAGCAACAATATTATTATTATGAATATTACGATTCTGAAGATCAAACTATTTATCAAGAGGTAATGGAACAGTTAGAAAAGGATCGTGAATACGAGCTTGCCAACTTAAATTCCTGGGAAACTCAGTTAGAGGTTGATAAGAACAATTATGAAACCAGACTTAATGAAGTAACTACATTTGAGAGTACCTGGACTAAGTTGCTGCAAAACAACATCAAGAACGACTTTACTTATGGAGGTGCGGGTCAATAGTAACAATTTAATATTCGAGATTGGAAAAGCGGCTGTTATGCCGCTTTTTTTGATGTATTATTTTCTTATGATTAATAATGATAAAAAACTGGGAGCTTTTATTGTTCCAACGGGAATAGGTGCATCTATTGGCGGCTATGCCGGCGATGCAAGCTGTTGGGCTAGAAAGTTTACTGAAAAAGCCAATCTGATAGTTAATCCGAACGTCGTTAATGCAGGCGGATTTTCCGGTATTAACGACGGTATGCTTTATGTCGAGGGATATTCGTTTGATGATTTTTTTAAAGGCAATATAAATTTATTACCGTCTAAAAATAACAAGATTGGCATTGTTTTTGATAAATCTATTCCTTTAGATGTTTTGAATGTACACCTTAATACAATGAATGCTGTAAGAGTTGTTTACGGGGTCGATATTGTCGGGTATGAGATTACAGAAAAGCCTGTAGGGGTAGATTTTTTATTGGGAGAAAACGGTGTGTCTGCTGGAAGTGTAAGAATTGAAAAAACTATGCTTGATGCTGCTCGCAAGCTTTTAGCAAAAGGTGCAGAAGCTATTGCACTTGTTTGTATGTTTGAAGATCCGGAAGATATGAATGAAGGTTACTCCTCGGGTGTCGGTACTGATCCTGTGGGGGGAGTTGAGGCTATTTTATCGCATTATATTTCAGCAGAATTGTGTGTCCCTTGTGCTCATTCTCCTGCTTTTGCTGATTATTCTATTTCTTCTGACCTTGTTAATCCAAAGTCTTCTTCTGAATATATTACTCCGACATTTTTGCCTTGTATTTTGTTAGGACTCTCTCAAGCTCCAAAACTTGTAAAATCAGGCGGTTTGTCTGTTAAGGATGTCGATTTCCTTGTGATGCCGTGTAATTCTCTTGGCTCAATCCCTGTATTTGAAGCTTTAAAAAGAAATATAAAGGTTTATGCTGTCAACGAAAATACTACGGCATTAAACATAACCAGAGATAAGATTTCTGATGAAATTATTGAAGTAAAGGATTACGAAACCTGTTTTAATTTAATATAATCTGTTCCGGTAAATTTTCTATCGGATAAAAAATAGAAGCTGCAGTTTTAAAGTTTTCAGGATTTCCGCTTACATAAAATTGTTCTGTGCCATACGTTTTGTTTGTTTTTATTAAATTTTCATTTTCTAAATCTGCGCGTATGTACTTTGCAAAAGCTTCTGCCGGATTAATAAACATTTCTTCAGGTGCAATTTCTTTTAATTGGTTGATTAAATAAGGATAGTGTGTGCAGCCCAACACAATTTTATCCGGTTTTTGCCGTAAGACTTCTTCTAAATCTGTTCTTATTGCGGCAAAACTTGTAGTATCGTTTTCTCGTCTTTCTTCTACTATTTTTACCCATTCAGGGCAGGCATGTTCAATAATTTCAATATTTGGATTGATTTTTTGAATACCATTTTTATATGCGTGTGAATTTATCGTTGCGTGTGTCGCAAGCACGCCAAGTCTTTTTACGGGCATTTGAGCAAGTATTTTGGTCACTGATTGTATTATAGGGTAAATTTTGAAATCGTAATTATTTTTCAACGTTTCGTATGTTGTGGCAGATGTCGTGTTGCACGCCATTACTACGGCTTTTACTCTTTTTGTTCCTAAAAATTTAAATATTTTGTCGGAAAAGGATATAAGCTGTTCTTTTGATTTTTCACCGTAGGGCATATTTTTTGTGTCGCCAAAATATATGCAATCTTCGCATTGCATAATTGCGCGAAGCTGTTTTAGTACCGTAAGTCCGCCTACACCTGAATCAAAAAATCCTATGGGGTTATTTTTAATATTGTTTGAAGTAATTGTTAATTCCCTCCACAATTGATTTTGCTGTATTTTGTTTCCGTTTGTCGCTCACCAGTTCAGCTCTTTCTGCGTCATTTGATATAAATCCGATTTCAATTAATATTGCAGAAGCTGTTGTATGATTAATAACATAGAATTTTGATTTGAACAAACCTCGGTTATTTGATTTGATAGCACTTGCAATCGATGCATGAACTGTTTGGGCAAGATTTAAACTTTCTTGATGGTAGTAGTGAGTTTCTATACCCGTAATCTCAGGTTTTGTACTGGAGTTGACGTGAATGCTGACAAAGATATCAGGCGCAGAGGATTCGCTTATTGCAACTCTATCTGCAAGTGAAACATAAATATCATTTGATCTTGTCATAGTTACCATATAACCTTGTTTTTTTAGTAAGGCTTCTACTCTTTTTGCTACGTCAAGAGTAATGTCTTTTTCGTTAATTTCGTTTCTTATTGCACCGTAATCTGTGCCGCCGTGACCGGCATCTATAACAACATGTTTTACTCCTGACGGTTTTTTGATGACTGGTGTAACCGGTAAAATTTGTTTTTTAGGTGCTTTTATCGTGATTTTTAGAGCTTTTCCGTCTGCTCCGAGATATGTATTGACTAGGCTGTCTTTATCCGCAGGAATTGTTAATTTCAGCCCGTTTCCGTTCATTAATGCTATATTTGCCTTTGAAAATAACGATTTTGAAAAGGTGTTTTTAAAAGTTTGTTCGTTATATTTTGAAACATTATATAAATAGATGATAATATTCTCATTAGTTCTGTCAAAACCATGTGTTACCGGATGACTGAATGATAAGGTCATTGAATCTGTCTGGTTGTCTATTTCTTCAAGATTATATGTTAGTACATCTGCTGATGTTGAATATAGAGAAGATGGTTTAATGCTGTCCATATTTGCAATTAGTAAAGACTGGTTATCATTTGAATATACCGGAATATATTTTTCCACATTTGGCGTAGTTATTACTATTCGGGCTTTATTAACCGAAAATTGTCCTATTTTAACGCTTTCTGTTTCACTTATTTTGAACTCTTTATTCCTAAGATTTTGCGCAACCAGTGTGTTTGACATATCAAAGACTATTCTTGTTGGATTGGTTAATATCATTGGTTTTTCGACTGTTAATGAGCCAAATCCGTTTATTAAGACTGCATTAGGTTTTGCAGTTAAACTATCTATGTAATATTTTGTATTAAGTCTAAGTGGCATTTTCTCAACATCAGGTGCTGTTACCTGCTGAACGGTTGTATTAAATGCTTCTTGAAGCTGTTCTACAATATTGTTTTCATTAAATTCTTTTTTTACCGGAGTATATATTGTCATATATTCGTAAAAATCTCCGGAAGAAGCATGTTCATCTCGATAGGTTGGGTTAAAATACGAATTTTGACATATAGAGTTTTTGAATTTAAGAATTATGTTATTCTTAATTTTCATAAATTTGATATCCGATGTAGAAAAGTTTTCATCAAGATACATAACAACTCTTACAATATCAGGATTAGTCGTAAATTGGGATATCTTCACCTGTTTTATACCCGGAGTATTAAACGTCCAGTCTTGTTTCGGAATTGTAAGAATTGCCGAATTAATATCAAAATAGGCTCTTTTCGGATTTTCGAGTGTAACGATTTTTAATTCAGGCAAAATTTGTTCATTTAGTGTGTCTTGTGCTGATATTACCATTATAGAATTAGAAGTGTCAAAGTTTGCAGAGGTTATCTTGAAAATATCTTCTGCCATAGCCTTGGAGCAAAATGTAAAGAATGTTGAAATTATAAATAGTAATACAAGTAAAAATTTTCTCATATCAAAACTCTCATTACTATTATAATATAATATTTTTGTTTGGATTTATCAAATTGTAACAAAATTTTTTATTTAATAATACGTTTTCTAAAAGCAATACTGATTGCATGAGTTCTGTTTTTTGCATTAAGCTTTTTTAGAATTCCGCTGATACATGCTTTTACCGTATGAGTGCTGATGTATAATTCCTGTGAAATTTGTTTGTTTTCATAACCGTAAGTTAAAAGGTTCAGCACCTCAATTTCCCGTTCGCATAACTCATAAATATTTGTTTTTGTAGATGCCATGCCTGCCTCCTGATATTATTATGATACAGAAAGCGAAAATATAAAACAAATTTATTAATAATATTGCCGTTTATAGTGTAAAGTTTATAAAACGATAAAAATATAATAGTTATTGATACTTTTTATTAAGTTTATTAACTAAAATCGTTAATATTAATTGTCTAATTTACTTAATTTTACATTTTCTTCAAGATTTGAGCAAAGAATTTGCATTATGTTTTTGACAGTAGAGCGGTTTCCTAATTTACCTATATTTTCAAGTTTACCGCTATCTCTCATGAAATAGATATTTTCAGAAATTTTGTTAAATGTTAGTGTTGAGCCTATATGCACTGATCCCATGCTGTCTTTTGCTGAATTGTAAGATAATCCAAGCGGGACAACGTTGACTGAGGATTTAGAATCAAGGATTTTGTCAATCATTTTGGCAATACCCGGCTGGAACTTTTCTTTTAAAGTCCTATTTTTATAAACGGAGTTATTTCCTTCAGGAAAAATAAATATATTACATTTGTTGTCGCTAAACCTTGATATTAGTTGTCTTACCGGGCTAATATTTTTTTCAAAGTTTCTGTCTGTCATAGAAGCATCTACAGGAATTAGTCCCATTTTGTGGTAAATATGTTTGAACCTGTTTCCTGCAATTTGGAAAAAGTTTTTACTGACTATTATATTAGGGCGGGGGCAGTCTTTTTGTTTTCCAAAGGCAGAGTAGGCATAATTTAAAAATGAGTTAAATATAGGATAAATAAATTTGTCGCGTTCAACGTTATCATGATTAAGGATGAATACTACGGAGTCATTTGATTTTGCAATTTTTTCAATTCTGCCAGATTCAATATTCATATTAATGTATTTGTTATGAATAGAATTTCCTAATTTAGCCCATTCTTCTATATAGTTTGGGGATGAGGGATTAAGTTTTCTTAAGAGTTGAAAGGTTTTGTAAAAAGATTTTATATTTTCGAACATTAGTATTTTGCTAGCAACAGAGCGTAATTTGTTTGCGGCAACGAAACTTTTTTTTAGTATTTTGCTTTTTAATTGAGAATTATCGGGATTTTTTTGTTCTTTTCTAATTCTATCTTTTATTCGAATAGATAACGCGTCCAACCTTTTTTTGGTTTTAGATTCTTTATAAAAAAAATCCATGGGGCTGGCGGAGTATAAAATTTCAGTTTTTTGCGGTAGATTTAAAAGCCCTTTATCTGATAATCTTATTCGTGCTTCAAAGTTAATGGGGGTATTTTTATTTGCTACATAATTCATATCAATACTAAAAACGAATATAGAAAATTTTGCTAGAGTCTTAAAGAATATTAATAATAAAAAGACCTTCTTCAAGAAGGTCTTTTTATTTACGCGCGGAGGGATTCGAACCCCCGACCTTTTGGTTCGTAGCCAAACACTCTATCCAACTGAGCTACGCACGCTTATTTTGTCGGGCTTTTATATTAAAAAGCTGCGAGGTTTCCCGCAACTTCTATATTATCAAGAAAAAATTTATTTTCAAGTCCTTTTTTCTGGGATTTATATTGCAAATTACTCTAACATTAGTCAAAGTTGTTCCCTGGAACTTGTTTTAAGGACTTGTTCTTGTAATGTTTATGAGTAATTTATTATACAAGTCCTTCTTTTAATGCTTTTACAGCAGCTTGAGTTCGGTCATCAACTACCAGTTTTTGGATTATGTTACAGACATGGGCTTTTGCAGTGTGTTCGGAAATCGTTAGTTCTTGTGCTATTTCATTGTTTGATTTTCCGTCAACTACGAGTTTTAGAACTTCGTATTCTCGTTGAGTAAGATTTGCATGCTGTTCTTTGAACATTGCTCTGGACATCTGTCGTGGCGGAATTACTCCGCAATTCTTTTCCCGCAGTATCGGAACTGCCTGCGGGTCAAGCCACATTGCGCCTTCTTTTACTGTTCGGATTATCATTTTTAATATTTCGATATTAATATCTTTCATTACATAAGCGCAGGCACCGGCATGTAGGGAATCCATGACTTCTTGTTCTGAAAGATGAGATGTTAACATAATGATTTTTGCGTTGCTGTGTGTTTCTATTATTTTTTTAGCAGCTTCAATTCCGCTCATGTCAGGAAGACCGATGTCCATAAGTACAACATCAGGATGTGAAATTTTGTAGTTTTCAATAGCTTCTTTCCCGCTTTGAGCTTCTGATATAACTTCTAGTTCTTTATGTTCTTCAAACAGGGATTTTAAACCTACCCGCATTAGTTTATGATCTTCTACCAGAAGTATTCTTATTGGTGTAATACTCATTATAATCCCCCTTTTTTATTTATATTCTATTTTATTTATAAAATGCAGGGGCTGGAATTTAATCGACCGTTAATGTTTTTAGTTTGCTAATATTAAATGTATATGCTTTAGAAATCAGATTTGGAATAAAATTAAAAACTTAATAAAAATTTTATCTTTTAAAGTGGAAAATTTAAAAGTTTTGGGTTATTATATTATGTTGATAGGGTTACGTGTAACTAATATAAGGCAAGTTTTATGAAATATTCCAGATATTCAACCATAGTTATCGGCAGCGGAATCGCAGGGCTGTACGCGTCATTAAAAATTGAACAGCAGGCAAATTTGCCTGACGGAATACTTCTTCTCACAAAATCAAAACTGGGAGAAAGCAATTCCCGTTATGCTCAAGGCGGCATGGTTGCGGTACTAAGGGAAAATAAACCAGATTCAACTGAATCGCATATTACCGATACGATTAAAGCCGGTGCAGGATTGAGTGAATTTAACACGGTAAAGTTTATATCAGAAAATTCCGACAGAGTTGTGAAAGATTTGCTGACTTTTGGGGTTGAATTTGACAGAGATAGCGAAGGGAATTTTTGCTTTACTATAGAAGCTGCTCACAGTGTCAGAAGAATTCTTCATTCAGGCGGAGATGCTACAGGCAGAATGATTGAAGAAGCTTTATGTAAAAGTGTTAAAGAAAATAATAATATTGATATTTATGAGGAAGGGCTTGCTGTAGAACTTTTAGTTAACGCAAATTCTGAATGCAAAGGAGTTCTTGTTTTTAATTCTTTGACTAACGAGTATGAAACCATATATTCTCCCGTTGTAATTCTAGCAACAGGTGGTATCGGGCAGTTGTATAAATTTACGACCAATCCGGAAGGGGCAACTGGTGATGGGCTTGCTCTTGCATATAATGCAGGGGCAGTTATGCAGGATATGGAATTTGTGCAGTTCCACCCGACGGCTCTTGCTTTTGATGATGACGTAAACCGCTTTTTGATATCGGAAGCTGTCCGCGGCGAGGGAGCAAAGCTTGTTGATGCTGACGGTATTGAATTTTTGCATAAGTATGATGAACGTAAAGAACTTGCTCCAAGGGATATTGTTACCCGTGCAAATTTTAATGAAATGAATGAAAAACAGGTTGATAATGTTTATTTAAATGCAACTTGTATTCCAAGAGAAAAGCTCGCAGAAAGATTTCCTAATATTTCTAAAAAGTGTCTTGATCATGGCATAGATATTTCCAA
>USHE01000031.1 GCA_900554385.1 uncultured bacterium
TAGGTGTGCGTGTGCGTTAGCACGATAGCACACCCTAGAGGTTGAAGGCTTTGCCTTCAACTCCTTCAATTTGATTTCGCGGCGCGTAGCGACGCTGGAACGATTGCGTTTTTCTCTTTCTTTGGTTCATTTCTTTCTCTTTTACACGCAATAAAAGAGAAAGAAATGAACATATTCCAATAATATATATTATATGTAAAGAAAATTATTACTATTTACTTTACAATGCTCCTTGCTTTATCTATAATCATCTTATATTGAGAACTTATAGAAGGTGAGAAATGAGTAAATATTTATTAGAAATCGGTACAGAAGAATTACCTTATAAATTTATTCCGCAAGCTATTGAACAATTACACTGCGGTTTTGAAAATTTTTTGAATAATAATAAAATAGGTTTTGATAAAGTTGATGTATATGCAACGCCAAGACGTCTTGCAGTTATTGTAAGCGGATTGGTTGAGAAAAGTGAGGACGAAGTTAAGGTTGTTAAAGGTCCTATTGCAAAAATTGCTTACGATGAAAATGGAAATCTTACAAAAGCAGGCGAAGGTTTCGCGAAGAAAAACGGCGTTCAGACAACTGATTTGTATGTTGAGGATAATTACGTTCACGCAAAAATTGTCGTTAAAGGTAAATCCATTGTAGAACTTTTGAAAGAAAATGTTCCGCAGATTTTTTCTAAACTTCAAGGCGCGCATTTTATGAGATGGGGCTACAATGAACAGAAATTCTCCCGTCCTATTAAATGGATTGTTTCCCTTTTGGATAAAGAAGAAGTTGAAGTTAAAATTATTGATAAGGTTTCAAGTAATGTTTCTCGCGGGCATAGATTTGCACAGCAGAATGTAATTATCGGGCATCCTGATGATTATGTTGAAATTATGCGTAACTGCTGCGTAATTGTAGACCAAAATGAAAGAAAACAAATTATCGTGGAAAAAGCAAAGGCAGAAGCTGCAAAATTAGGGGCTGAACCTTATTATACAGATGATTTGCTGGATGAAGTTACTTTTATTACGGAATATCCTGTCCCTGCAACTTGTGAATTTTCGGAAGAATATTTAAAACTTCCGGAAGAACTTGTCGTTACCGTAATGGCAGTTCACCAGAGATACTTTGCGTTGTATAAAGACGGGAAATTAATAAATAAGTTCATTACTATGACAAATTATATTGGTGATGAATTCGCAAATATTAAGGCGGGTAATGTCCGTGTAAATAAGGCTCGGCTTGATGATGCGGTATTCTTCTTTAATGAAGATACCAAAAAGCCTTTGAAAGATTATGTTGAAGACTTAAAAGGCGTAACCTTCCAGAAAGGCATGGGGTCTGTTTATGATAAGACTCAAAGAATTATGTCTTTATCGAAAGATATTGCTAAAGAATTGAATGTTCCGTCTGCTGATATCGAAAGAACTGCACTACTTTGTAAGGCAGACTTAGTAACCCAGCTCGTTTTTGAATTTACGGAACTTCAAGGTTACATTGGTTCTGATTATGCAAGAGTTGCAGGTGAAAACGAAAAAGTTGTTGAAGGTATTAAGGAACACTACTTCCCGCTTAATGCAGAGAGTGAAACAGCAAAAGGCATAGAAGGTCAAGTTGTCGGTATTGCAGATAAGCTTGATACTGTTTGTGCCGTGTTTGCTGACGGTAAAAAGCCTACAGGTTCTTCTGACCCGCTGGGGGTAAGACGTGCAGCTCTCGGTATTATTAGAACAATTCTTGATAACAATCTCAAAATAAATGTTGCTAATCTGATTAAAAAAGACATGCTTTTATTACCTGTTTCTCTTGAAACTTCGGAAGAAAAAAATGCTTTACAAAAAATTGCTGATACACTTAAGAAGAATGCTGCAAGAATTGTTCCGTCAAAGTGTCCTGCAGAAATTAACGATTTCTTTGTTCAAAGATTAATTATTCTGCTCTCTGATAAGTATTCAAAAAATGTACTGGAAGCATGTGCGTCAAATAAAAATCCGATGGAAGATTTGGCAGATTATATCGAACGTGTGAAAGTTGTTTCTACTCTCAACAATCCAGACTTGTTAGAGGCTTCAAACAGAGTCCTCAGAATTTTAAAAGAAACTTCTAAATCTCAGGTTAATAAAGACTTGTTTAAAGAAACTTCAGAAGGCATGCTTTACAGAGAAATTCAAACTGTGGATGAAAATGCTGATTATGCAGCTTATTTAGAACAATTAATTGCAATTAATCCTGCGGTTGAAAAGTTCTTTGAAGATGTTCTTGTCATGGATAAAGATGAAAAAGTTAAAGAAAACAGACTTGCTTTGTTAACATTGTTAAAGAAAAAGTACGAAAGACTTACAGATTTCAGCAAGCTATAATTGGCTTTGTGGCATTTGTAACGATTTTGAAACAAACTTCTTAAAAAAGTAAATAATTTTTTTGAGGATACTTTAAAATGGTACAAGAAGGTTAAAAACAAATCCGATAATCAAAAAAGGTAGAGGTACTTATGTTAGACCGATTAAAAAATTTAAAGATAGTAAAAAAGCTTAATGAAACAATCAGTCCTAAATTACGCTGGCTTCATTTTTCAAAAAGCAGTATTGATAAATCGTCGCCTGAATATATCAAAATGATTAGCGGAGTTGAGGATATTCAAACAAATTCTGACGAACGCAGGCTGGAAGCAATGGTCAGAGAACAACTCAAAGAAGAATTCCCGAATATCGAGAATATGAAATCTTATGAGTTACTTGTCGATGCAGTGATGCATAATTTAAAGAAAAAACAGCTTCAAGCCACTGACAACCTTGATATAGAATAGGTTGGAATTAGGGAAAATCCCGAATATGAAAAAGAAAATAATACCCCACTTGCGGGTGTTATTTTTTTTGTTAATTGTAAATATAGTAACGCTGGCATGCAAATGTTTAAACAGGAGGATATATGACAACAATTATCGGTGTAAATCTGACTGACAGAGCAGAAAGCTCTATTGAATTTCAGGAAATTCTTACAAAATACGGCTGTTCTATTCGGACAAGAATAGGACTTCATCACCCGGAACAAGGGGTTTGTACAAACAAAGGGATTATTCTTCTTGATTTGGCAGAAGATGAACCTGAGCTTGTCGAAGAATTGTCAAGACATTGGGATGTACAAACAATGAAATTTGACTAATTGGTGTTTATAAACTATTATATAGTTTATGAAGACAGAGTATGAACGCTTGCTAAAAAGACTTACTTATAAGCCTCTATTAGATAAGATTGCGAAGGGAGAAGCCCTTTATGCGGAACGGAAATATGAAGACGCAATTGCCGTTTTTAGAGAAGTTCTTGCAGAAATCGATAAATCTTATGAGTTTAATATTTGCGAAGTAAACAGAAAAATCGGCAACTGTTATTATAACATGGGTGACAGAGATGGTGCGAGAGAAGCTTTTGAGGAAACTTTAAAGTATTGTACGACAAATGCCAGTATTTATTCAATGCTCGGGTATCTTTGTTATTACTCGGATAATGAAAAAAGTATAAGATATTACCACAAGGCTTTATCTTTAGAACCGCTGCCAACTTGTGTTTCTAATATTTGTCTTACAATGTTGAAATCTGACCGATATTCCCAAAAAGAACTTAAAGAGGCTATTGAGTATCAGATTGACAGATATCGACCACATGTCTTGAAAGAGGACAAACCTTTTGAGTATCAAAAGCCGCAAAATCCTAATAAAAAATTGAATATCGGATATTTATCTTCTGATTTTTATTGCCACGCTATGATGCAGTTTGTACTTCCGCTTTTGGAATATCATAACCAGGACAAGTTTAATTTTACTCTTTATTCTTGTTCAAATAAATGCGATTCTACTACTGAAAGAATTAAAAATACCGGCATGAAGTTTGAGGATTGCTCTGTGCTTAATGAAAAGCAAATTGCCCAAAAAATTCATGATGATGGAATTGATATTTTGGTTGACCTTGGCGGGTATACTCACTGTAGAAGTTTCGCGCTTTTTTATAAGCCTGCGCCGATTATTATGCAGTATTTGGGTTTCGTAAATACATTAGGGATGAAAGAGGTTGATTATATTTTTGCTGATGAATTTGTTATTCCAAAGAAAACCGCAAAATATTATACGGAAAAACCTCTGTACTTAAAATCAGGAATGCATAGATTTGATTTTAATAGCTCAAGAATGCAGCTTCCGGAAGTAAACGAATTACCTTATTATACAAATGGTTATATTACATTTGGAAGTTTTAACTGCCCGTCAAAAATTAATGATTATACTATTGCTTTGTGGGCAAAAGTTTTGCAAAATGTTCCTAATTCAAAACTTCTTATTTATAGAACCCAGATGACCGAAAAAATTATCAAAAAGTTTAAAAAGAAGTTTGAAGAAAACGGCGTAAAAGAAAATCGTGTGATTTATAATAATATACCGTGTAAAGGAAATCATTTTAGTGCATATAAGTTAGCTGATATTGCACTTGATACAACCCCGTTTAACGGATTGACAATCACAATTGAACAGATATCCATGGGAGTTCCGGTTATTACACTTGCAGGTGAAAGCATGCAATCAAGAGGCTGTGCGCACGTAAATTACGTTCTTAAATTGAATGATTTAATCGCAGAAAATGAAAGTGAATATATCATTAAAGCCCAAAAACTTGCAGGAAATATAAAGAAGCTGGATTATTACAGACATAATCTCCGTGACATTTTAAATAAATCTCCTTTGCGTTCAGATCCGAGAGGTTTTGCGAGATGCGTGGAAGACGGTTATATTAACGCTTGGAAAGATTATTGTAAATCTTTGTAAATCCAAAGGCAAAAAATTATTTTCAGGTGCTTTAGTACTAAGGGACTGAAAATGATAAATTCTGCGATTTCGTCACAACCTCAAAATTTAATATTTTCACCAAAAAGGCAGAACAATTCGCAAACACAAAATCCGCCGAATAGTTCAGACTATACTCGTACAAGTATATTTTATGTTAATGACTATCACGGCAGAGCTATAAATATGGAAAGAACAATTACTGCATCAAATGAGTTTGACAGATTTGTTCCGTCCGTTAAGACAGATAAGTTGAAGCTTGCATCAGGCGACATAATGCTTGGAGAAGATTTTAAGATTAATAAAGTTGCAACGACTTTTTTAAAGTTTATTGGGGTAACAGCCTCTGCCGTCGGCAACCATGAATGCGATACTAATCCCGCAGAAATAAAAACTTTGTTCCCGTCTTTACCATATTCTTTGCTGGCATGTAACTTAAAAAATAAAGACAACAATGACGATTTTCATAAATTTGTTAAATCTTCTATAATAGAAGAACATAATGGCAATAAATACGGGATTATTGGTACAGTTCCTACCGATTTGCTTACCCGTTTGAAATATGCAAAAGTCTTTAAAGAAAAGAATATTGCGCCTGCCAATATTAATGAAACAATTGAAATGGTTCAGGCAGAAGTCGATAAATTGAAATCGCAGGGCGTAAATAAGATAATACTTTTGTCCCACAGCGGTTACGGTTACGATATAAAAATCGCAAAAGGTACAGAGGGTATAGACGTTATTCTTGGCGGACATTCGCACAACCTTATAAAAGATGTTCAGGAAAATATAAATTTATTCAAATCAAAAAGCGGTGAGCCAGTTATTATTACGCAGGCAGGACGTGACGGTAAAAATTTCGGCGTGTTAAATCTGGAATTTGATTAAGAAGGTATATAAAAAAAAGTTCAGAATAATGTTGGAACAACAAGAATCTTCAGCCGTAACGCTCCTGTACGACACGTGTTTGATACAATTTTGGGCAAGCCTGAAATTGTCGGATATGTGAGAACTGCACCTCCTGTTATGAATAATGACCTCGTTGATCCAAGTCCGCTTGCTAATTTTGTTTTGGATGCTGTACGTGAAGAAACAGGTAGTGAAATTGCTATCATTACATCTGCCCTAATGCGCGGCTCTCTTGAAAAAGGTCGTGTTGATACAAGAACAATATCGGAACTTTCTCCGTTTAAGAATAAGATTGTGAATGCTTATTACACCGAAAAAGAATTGGTTGATGCAATAAAATTCAGTGCTTATTCATTTAAAAACCGTAACAATAAACCCGGTTTAATCTACACTTCAGGGTTGCGTTATGTTGTCTCAAAAGAAGGCAAGTTAAAAGAACTGAAATTTGTAAAACCTGATGGGACTTTAGAAAATATTGATATAAATAATCCGCGTACAGATAAAAAATATCTTGTGTCTGTAAATGACTACATTGCAGCTGGGGGAGATAATTTTAGTATGCTTAATAAAATTAAAAATGCTGAGAAAATTTTTGATTATGATATAACAAAATGCGTAGAATTATATTTTAGAAAACACCAGCAGCCTGTCGATATTGTTGATGACGGCAGAATTCAGGTCGTTGATTAATTGTTTTTTGTTGTATAATTGATTTATGGAAACAGAATTGAAACAGTTATTGAATAGTTTAAATCCGCGGATAAAAAGTGCAAAGGAGTGTCTTTGACTACGCTTCGTTGGATAACCGCTTAGATGTTCTTGAGCAGGAAATGCAATCTCCTGATATTTGGTCTGATAAGGATAAAGTTTCCAAGCTCGGGGCAGAGATAAAGGAATTAAAGGAGAATAAATCCCTGATTGAAAGATGGCAGGGACAGCTTGATGATGCAGCTGTTTCTCTGGAAATTTCAGATTCTGATTTGATAAATGAGAGTTATAATTCTCTTATTCAAATAGAGAAAGAACTTGATAAGTTTGAAATTCGTTTGATGCTGAGCGGGGAATATGATGAAGCCGACGCTATTTTAACGATAAATGCGGGTGCCGGCGGAACTGATGCTCAGGATTGGGCAAGTATGCTTTTGAGGATGTATATGCGCTGGGCAGAGTCTAAGGGCTGGCATGTTGATTTGTTAGATAAGCTTGACGGTGACGAGGCAGGGATTAAATCGGCAACTATAAAATTAACCGGTAAATTTGCGTTTGGCTATTCTAAGGCTGAAAAAGGAGTTCACAGACTCGTAAGAATTTCTCCGTTTAATGAGATCGGAAAACGTAAGACAAGTTTTGCGTCGTTAGTAGTTTCGCCGATAATTGCAGATTTTGAAAAATCCATAACAATCCCACCCGAAGATTTGGAAATTGATACAATGCGTTCAGGCGGAGCCGGCGGTCAGAATGTTAATAAGGTTGAAACAGCTGTTAGAATTTTGCATAAACCGACGGGTATTGTCGTAAAATGCCAGCAGGAGCGTTCTCAACTTCAAAACAAAGAAAACGCAATGCAAATTCTTGCGTCAAAACTTCTTGCAATACGTCAGGCAGTACACGAAAAGAAACTTGCGGAACTTAAAGGTGAAAATGTTGATATAAATTTTGGATCCCAAATTCGTTCTTATGTCTTTCACCCGTATAAAATGGTAAAAGATCACCGCACAGGCTTTGAAGTGGGTAATGTTGATTCTGTAATGGACGGTGATTTAGATGGTTTTGTGGAAGCATATTTGAAGCAGATTGCTTAATCAAAATCAAAGAGGTCTTTTGGATGTACGTGTAGAGTGTCTGCAATTGTTTTTACTTTAGAAACAGTAAGGTCAGTTTTTGCTATTTCAATAAGGCTTATCATAGAACGGGAGATTTTTTCGGAGGCAAGGTCATCTTGAGTCAGCCCTTTTGCTTTGCGTAATTTTTTTAAGTTTTTTGCAAATTTTTGTAAATAAACCTTGTCCATTTTTAAATTGTTAGCTATACTAGCAAATAATACAACTAGTGACACTAGCAAAAATAAGGAGAATTTATGAAACATAAGGCTTTTACACTTGCAGAGGTTTTAATAACTCTTGGCATAATAGGGGTTGTTGCATCAATGACACTTCCAACACTTGTAGGGAAGTACAAAAAAGTACAAACAATATCTCAATTAAAGAAAACATATACAGTCTTGAATCAGGCATTCCGACATTCTGAAGCTGATAATGAATCTTCATTGTACTGGAATGTTGATAACGGTATAGATTATTATTTTAATACATACTGGAAACCGTATTTAAATATAATTTCTTTTTGTAAAGGTTCCAGAGGTAATAAAGCATGCTCTTATGATTCCGGTACTCCGTGGAGACGCGCAAATGGCAAATAGGATTCTTATCTTGTTCTTGATGATGCCAATCGTATGCCTTTTATTTTGTCGGACGGTACCTTTGTAAGTATTCTTATCAAGTCAGGTTATGGTTCAGGTGAAGGTGTGGAAAATTCAGATGGAGAAATGGAATTTCCGGGCGGGAAGGATAATAGAATTATTGTTGATTTAAACGCCTCAGGACGTCCTAATCAATTTGGT
The DNA here is from genome assembly GCA_900554385.1 of uncultured bacterium. Taxonomy (GTDB): domain Bacteria; phylum Cyanobacteriota; class Vampirovibrionia; order Gastranaerophilales; family Gastranaerophilaceae; genus Scatousia. The sequence goes on from USHE01000031.1 coordinate 8,349, forward strand.
AAAGATGTTTTCTTATTTATACGAATATCTGGAAAAGGAATCTTGCCTTACGGATATAATCTGGAACATAATGAGATTGATGATAACTGTTCATCAAACGGCAGTGGTTTCATGTGCGCGGCAAAGTTAATTCGCGATGGGTGGAATATGAAAGATGATTACCCATGGTAAATCAGAGTATTTCTCCGTGTAAATCCGTACCGCCTGTTTTGATAAGTCCGTATTTATCGGCAATTTTTTCGATATGATTTGCGGTTGTAAATTTTATTATTCCTCGATGTCTTTTATACGGATAGTAAACCTCTATACCGTCCAGTCCGTAGGTAATAAGTTTTTTTATAAATCGTTCGTGGTTAATTGCCCAACAGCACGCAGGATGGGCAAGAACAGCTATCCCGCCAGCATTATGGATTGCTGTAATTAATTTTTTTAGGTTACGTTTTGAAAATATTCTAATGATATCCCATTCGGTTTCCCGTTTAGATTTCGCACAAAAAGATTGTAATTCCGCATTGTGTACATCTATCCCGTAACCCAGAAGATGTAAAAATACATATCCGCACCAAACGTCAAATTCAACTGCCGGAATTACAAATTCCGGCACCTTATTTTCAAGGTAACCGTTAAGCGTGTTGTGGTCTGAAATTGCTATATATTTATAGTTTTTTTCGCCTGCCTGTTTTATTAAATCGCAAAAATCTCCGCTTCCGTCAGAATAAGTCGAATGTATGTGTAAATTTACACGATTTTCTCTATAATCTTCTTTTGTTAAATTTTTAATTATTTCTTTGTAATCAGTCATTGTTTTTTTAATCTTATTTGTAATAAAATTATTATACAATAAAATCAAAAATCATCCGAAAGTTAATTATGGATAAGGAGAGAATATGCCAAAATCAAAAATTGAAAACAGCATTTTAAAAATACTGCTTGAAGGTGTAAAAATATATTGTACGAATTTTTTACAATTCACTGGATATATGGCGTTTCCGGTTCTAGGACAGCTTTTGGGTATGGGATTGATCTTTGGACTTGCGGGGGTGTATACGGCTAATTTACCGGTATTGATAGAAAAATCTCCTGCATTTAATAATTTCACCACAATCGTTGTCTGTGTAATTCTAATTACAGTACCGGGGATGATAATTTTTTTGAAAGCTTTTTGGGATTATCTGGTTGCTTACGGAGCTTTAAATTCTATGGCTGATAGTGCTATGAATACTGGAAAAGTGTATGATTTTCCTGCCCATAATGCAGTTATTACACAAAAAACTTTTAAATTTGTTGCGTTGTGGTTTATTGTAGGTTTGTTGAGTGTTCTTGCTCTTAACCCGTTTTTTATAATTATTGCGGCTGTGTTTTTTATTTATTTTATCCTTGTATTTCAAGTTTTTACCTTTGAGGAGGATGTTTCCGTAATAGGCTGTTTTAAAAGAAGTTTACAGATAATAAAAGGAAATTTCGCAAGAACATTTATACTAATGTGTATAATCGGTCTATTTACCCACTATCTTTTTGTCGAAGGTTTTTCTGTCTTTTTTGATTTAACTAAAGTCACTGAATTTCTGACAAAGCCTTTTGAAAATTGGGCAATGACAAATCTTCCGCTTGATGGCTTTAACAACTGGCTTCTTAACCTTAATCCACGGGCAGAAATTTTGACACCGACAAAGGTTGCGCAGATTTTGATTTATCAAATAGCCTTTTTTATAGTTACGGGGTTTACCTTGCCTTTCAGAAGTATTTGCTGGACGTTGTGGTATAAGGCATTGGGTAATTCTTCTGAGAAAACAGACAGAAAAACAGTGGTAAAAAAGCTTGATAAAAATATTTTAAAACGTGCAAAGAAAAAAGAAGATTAATAATGTTTATTTGTAAGTTTTGTAAATCTAAAGATAAGTTTGAATTAATGTTTTCACCTGAATATAAAGGTGCAAGACATTTTGAGCAGAGATATAACAGTAAAAACGAAATAGAAATTTCTGTTGACGGATATACCTTTGTGCCGGATTTACAATTTATGAACGAGCATGCTGTTTGTAAGTATTGTGGACAAATTTATATGTGGGATTACGATTATAAAGGATAAATTATGAGAACAGACAGAAAAAACGACGAATTAAGACCTATTAAATTTACAAAAGATTTTACCAAAAATGCTCTCGGTTCGGTTTTGGTAGAATTTGGTGATACTCGAGTAATAACAACAGCTTCGGTTGAGCAGGGAAAACCAAAATGGATGGATAAAGATGATGCTCGCGGGTGGCTGACTGCAGAATATTCTCTCCTTCCGTCGTCAACAAATACACGCTGTCAGAGAGAAAGAACTAAAATTTCCGGAAGAACTCAGGAAATTCAAAGGCTTATTGGGAGAAGCCTCAGAGCTTGTGTTGATTTGGAAAAAATGACTGATTTAACAATTACTATAGATGCAGATGTCATTCAGGCTGACGGCGGGACTCGTACGGCGAGTATATGCGGGGGATTTCTTGCCTTAAAAATTGCTGTTGAAAAACTGCTTGCTCAGGGTGTCTTAAAAGAAAATCCGATAATAGAACCTGTAGCGGCTATTTCAGCAGGGATTATTGATGGCGAGGTAAGACTTGATTTGTGTTATGAAGAAGATTCGCATGCTCAGGTTGACAGTAACATTGTTCTTACAAAAAGCGGTAAGATTATAGAATTTCAAACTACTGCAGAGGGTGAACCTTATTGTTATGAGCAAATGCTGGAGATTTTTAATACAGCAAGAAATGGTATAAATAAAATTGTTGAAATGTATGAGAATGTTTAGTATAATCTTTTTATTACAGAAAGGAGTTCAGATATGAAAAAAACATTAATTGCGTTAATGGCATTGTCTATGTTGTCAATAGGAGTTGCACAGGCAGCGGAAAAACGTCCTGTTTCTAACTTCTTAAACCAATTGGAAGCAAAGGAAGAAGCTGCTTATAAGAAAATTGAGGCTGATAAAAAAGCTGCAGAAGCTCGCAAAAAAGAAAGAGCCGAACAACAGAAAGCTCAGCAGGAAGCTTGGGAAAAACAAAAGAAAGAAGCTCAGGCTAGACGCGATGCAAGACAGCAAAAATATGAAACTAAAAAACAACAGTGGAAAGATTTGTTAGAAGTTGAAAAATAGTTTATTAAAATCGGCGTCAATGGCGCCGATTTTTACTTAGTATACACTTGTATATAAGCCCCCGATTTTTTGCTTGAATATAGCTTGTCCCTGTGGTAAAATCCGATAGACAGGAGAGTAAATGCCTACAATTGATACACAAGCCCTTACACTTACAGGTGCAAAGATAATTGTTAAAACATTAAAAAAACTCGGCGTTGATACTATTTTTGGATATCCGGGCGGAATTGTTCTGAGTGTTTATGATGAATTGTTTAAACAAAATGATATAAAACACGTGTTGATGCGTCATGAGCAGGCTGCTGTCCATGCGGCAGAAGGATATGCAAGAGTCAGCGGCAAATGCGGTGTTGTGCTTGTTACTTCCGGTCCTGGTGCTACAAATACAGTTACAGGAATTGCGAATGCGTATCTTGACGGCTATCCTCTTGTTGTTTTGACAGGTCAGGTTCAGGCTGATTTGATAGGGAAAGATGCTTTTCAGGAAGTTAATATTATTGATATGACCCGCTCTTGTACAAAAGCAAATTTTCAGGTTACAGAAGCTGAAAATTTACAGCAAGTACTAGAGAAGGCTTTTTATATTGCAACTACCGGGAAACAAGGACCTGTTGTCGTCGATTTGGCAAAGAATATTTTTGCGGAGAGTGTACAATATCGTCCATCGTTGTGTTTTGTTAATAATACCCCGCAATGTGCTGTGGAGGATGTTAAAAACGCTCTTTTAGAAATTTGTTCGGCAGAACGTCCTGTTATCGTTGCCGGCGGTGGTGTAGTTCAGTCAGGAGCAAGCGAGAAATTATTGGAATTTGCAAAAATTTTAAATATCCCTGTCGTAAATACGATGATGGCTTTAGGTACATATCCGCAAGATGCGGAAAATTATCTTGGGATGATTGGAATTTTTGGACAGGTTTCAGCTAATAAAACTGTAAGAGAAAGTGATTTAGTTTTTTCTATCGGAGCGCGTTTTAATGACAGGGTTACTTGTTGTTTCCCAAATGGCGAGTTGGAACGTAAATTCATTCAGCTTGATATTAATTCTGATGAAATCTCAAGAGTAATTTCGGCTTATAGTGCCTTAAATGGCGATGCGGATGCGGTTTTAGACCTTATGATAAAGGAATTAAAATCAGGTTCTTATGAAGTGAATTTTCAGCATAAATCTTGGCTGGAAAAGGCAGTTTCGTTTAAATCACAAAATAAGCAAAATCATAAAATTTCTGAAAAATTACATTCGTTTGAGGTTATCGAGAAAATTTATGAATATACAAAAAATATGAACCCTATTGTGTCCACAGAGGTTGGTCAGCATCAATTGTGGGCTGCTCAGAATTTCAAGTTTGCGGCTCCACGGAAGTTTTTGACATCAGGTGGGTCAGGAACTATGGGGTTTGGTTTGCCGGCAGCTATAGGGGCATGGTTTGCAGATAAAAAGTCCCCGATAATTTGTATTTCAGGGGACGGTTCTTTTCAAATGAATTCGCAAGAACTTGCCGTATGCGTTGAATACGGTATTCCTGTTAAAATATTCATACTAAATAACGGTTATCTTGGTATGGTACGACAATTACAGCAAAAACTTTGTGAAGGAAGATTTTCTGAAACAAAAATGTCTAATCCTGATTTTGTTAAATTGGCTGATGCATACGGTGTTTTAGGGCTGCGTGTTGAAAATGTAGATGAAATTCCAAATGCTTTGCGTGATGCTTTTGCGTCAAAAGAAGCTGTAGTTGTTAATTTTTATGTTGAACCTATGGAAATAGTATAGTATTGTAAGTGTATAAATTGTATAATATAAAATATAGTAATATTTTTATGTAATCCGAGGAGGTAAATAGGATGAAACACACTGATATCAATGGTTTTAAGTGGG
>USHE01000032.1 GCA_900554385.1 uncultured bacterium
ATCTCCAATAGTAGGAAATCAAAATCAAGGAGAAGATATTGTTAAATATCTACTGAATGAATTTGAGCAAAATCCTAGTGAAATATGGGAATCAAATATGTTTGGTAAATCTTTGAATGACCTTGTCAAAGAACAGCTACAAAGTAAATTATATACAATGCCTGATGAAATCCGATTTAAAATTCAAAAGACTTTACAAAAAATTATCAATGAAGGTAGCAATAACATAATAACAATAATTCTATAATTTGAAATAAAATTGAAATAATTCTAAAATTATTAATTGTTATCATAATTTTAGGTTATAAAAATAAGTATTTTTAAAAATTTCCTTATGCTATTAAGGAAATTTTTTTTATAATGCATAGAAAATTATATTTATTTATAGATTATGAATAAGTATAATTTCTTTATATATTCAAATATAGATTTTACATACTAAAAATAGTATATAATTTGTTTGATTTTACTGTTAATACTATAAAAAATATAAATATTAAATAAATAATTTTATAATTAAGTATGAAATTTAACAAAAATGGATATAAAATAAAAAAATATTTATTTAATATTAGAATTATGTATGGAAATTTTTTTAATATCGATTATAATTTTATATAGAGTATAAATTGCAATATATAAGAAAATGTTTATTTCAAGAAATATAAAGTATATTTTTTGAAAATATAAGAAAGGGAATAGTATTTATTTATATATTTTAGGGAAGATAATTTCTTATTTACTACAAAATAATATATTTTTTCTAAAGAATTGACAATATAATTCTAAATGAATAAAATATAGTTAAATTGGATAAATATATATGGACTTATATTTGTATAAAAGTGCAATTATACATAAAAATATTTAGGAGGAAAGAAATGTTAGAAATCAAAAGAATAAGAGAAAATTTAGATGATATTAAAAAAGCTATGGACAGAAGAGGGGAAAAAGAATTTGACCTTGATGCTGTTGTAGCTTTAGACGATGAAAGAAGAGAATTATTAAAAGAAGTTCTGCGCGAAAAAGGAGTTGAGGTATAAAATGAAACACAAAACAAAAAACGGTTACGAAGGACTTTTAATAGTAATTGAAGGCACTGACGGATCAGGAAAATCAACTCAACTGGAACTTCTAAAAAAATCAATTCAAGATAAATCTTATGGCGTAATGGTATCGGAATGGAAAACCTCCCGACTTATCGCAAACGTAATTGACGATGCAAAAGACCGCAATCTGTTAAATGCCACAACATACAGTTTATTGTATGCCGCAGATTTTGCTGACCGTTTGGAAAACCAGATTATACCTGCACTAAAATCAGGGTTTATCGTACTTTTAGACAGATATTTTTATACCGCACTCGCCCGTGATGTTGTGCGAGGTCAAGATATCGAATGGGTAAAAAATCTATACGAATACGCTCCTGAACCCGATTTGGTGTTCTATCTCGATATGCCGGTAGACATACTACTAAAACGTATTATCGGCACAACCGGTCTGGATTTCTATGAAAGCGGCAGAGATGTAGGCTTTTCTACAGATTTTTATAACAGTTTTGAAATTTACCAGAATAAATGTCTTGAACAATATAATAAAATGAAATCAGAATACAATTTTATAAGTATAGATGGAACAAAATCCATTCAGGATATTCACAAAATTATGAATGAAGAAGTCCAAAAATTATTATCATCAGGAATTCTTGCATAAACCCGAAATCCTTATTTTCAAGGGTTTGTAACAATAAAAAACAAAAATTTACTTTATGAAACATTTTGATTTTTTCGGCATGGTTTGTGCTACATTAGGATTATTAAAGGTTAAGACACTGAGTTATAGGAGATTTATTAATGTCTGAATACTTGAGCAAAGAAGAGATTAAGCAATGGAGAAGCTCATTAGAAAAAATTACGTTGGAAGAATTTGCTGCAAGATTGGGTAAAAAAATAGAAGAAGCGAAACCTACAAATGATTTGATAGATATTGTCCTGCAGGGTAAACCGGTTATGTCATCGGAAGAAACTTGGATGCAAACTAAAGGCGAAAGAATTAGTACAATTGCTCAAAGAGCTTTTGACAGAGAACAGGAAATCGCACCTTCACCGTTTTCTATCGCTAAAATTAAGATTGACGCTGATGTTGAACCTGTTAAACCTGCGAAAAGTTCAGAACATAAAACTTCTGTAAAACCAACTAAAACAGTTAAAGCTAAAACAGAAAAAACTCCGGCAAAGAAAACTGCTAAAGCTTCAACTAAAGCATCTAAAGTAAAGGCTGTAAAAGCTGAAATTCAGGCAGAAACCTTGAGAGAAGAAGTAAGAGTTGTATTTAAAAAAGCCCTTACTGATAGAGAACAAAAAGTTTTTGACCACTTTGCAAAGAACAAAAATCAGGTTGTCTATGCTAAAGATTTAGCATCTTTGTTAGATTTACCAAGAGATTATGTTTATAAATATATCAAAAATTTACGTGCAAAAATCGAAGGCGATAAGCTGGAAAATGCTGAAAAAGGTGGATTCGTTCTACATGTATAGCAGAATTTAAGAATAGCAAAAAGCGGAGTTTTAGTAAAACTCCGCTTTTTTACTTCTATTTTTACTTTATCTTCTGAACAAAACACCAAGTCCTGCTATAAAATAGTTTTTCAATTCGGTAAATGAACGAATTCTGCTAAGCATTCTCAAAATATAAGCCGGTCTTAGATAGAATTTTCTTATTGCTTTTTTGTGAAGTTCAAAGACTCTTTCTTTTGAAAGGTGATGAGTATTCACAGAAGGGTAAAAATAAGCACTTGAAAATGACGTATCCGAATTTATAAGATTATGCTCTTTTGCGTAGTCATAAAACTTAGACCCCGGAAGCGGTGTCGCCGTGTAAAAACTGATAAAATCACTATCAAGTTCAATCGCAAAGTCTATGGTATCTTCAACAGTATCTTCATCTTCCCACGGCAATCCAATAACAAAATAGTTATAAATTCTTATTCCGGCTTTTTTGAAAATTTTCACAGTCAGCCTTACATCATCAAGCGTGATACGTTTACCTATTTTATCAAGCATTTCCTGCGAACCGCTTTCGACTCCGATACTAACAAGACGACACCCCGCTTCATACATTTTTTGCGCCATTTCTTCATCAGCAGTGTCAGCCCTCGTGTTTGCCGACCAGGTAATCTTAAGCCCGCTGTCAATAATTTTTTGACATAAATCCATAACCCAGACTTTATCAATATTAAAAATATCAGACCAGAACAAGAAATTGGTTATACCGTATTTGTCAACACACTCTTTAATTTCTTCAATAATATTTTCAGCCGAACGTTTTCTTACCTTAGCACCTGACACAGGAGTTGCAAGACAGAAAAAACAGTGAAACGGACATCCTCTGGAAACCTTAATAACAGCCTGAACTTTATTATTATCAGGTCTTCTGTAAATATTATTATCTACGAGATGACGTGCCGGATATGGAAGTTTATCCAAATCCTCAATAAAAGGACGAGAACCTGTAAATTTAGCTCTTAAATCATCTCTGTAATACAATCCTAAAATTTTAGAATAATCTTTCCCTTCCAAAACTTCTTTCAAGGTATCTTCAGGCTCTCCAAAAAGAATTAAATCCAAATCTTTTTGGAAATACATAACCTCAAATGCCACGGTTAAAAATGCAGCACCCTTAGCAATTGTTACAACATCAGGACAAATTTCTATTGCAACAGTAAGCGCACCTAAATCGCTTTTAAAAGTAGGGGTTGCAACATTTATCAAAAGATAATCCGGACAAAACTCTTTCAAATCTTTTTCGAAATCACCACCCTGACTGTAATCTGCAATTTTCGCTTCAAGCCCAGCTTTTTCTGCAACCGCAGCCAAATACATTAAATCAGTAGGAGGCAACGGCGGGATTACAAGTAGTTCCTTTGTTGGTTGCTGACATCTGTCTTCCCTATTAATTACAGGGGATGGAGGGTAAATTAAAAGTATTCTTTTTTTCTTATCTTCCAACGTTTTATTCCTTTTCCTTAACAGAATTTGTAATAACAGCGGCAATAGCAAGGCAAACTGCACCGATTATAAAAGCATATTCCCAGTGGTAATTAATTAATCCGCTGTCTAACTTAATTATACACTTAGAAATAATCCAGGCAACAAGTGTACAAACAAACACTTGCGGACCTGCTATGAAAATATTAAAAATTCCCATAACAGAACCTTCCGTACCTTTTTTAATATACTGAGAAAGCATTGCAAACGGAAGCGCACAAATACTTGCCCAGCCGATACCGGCAACCCCCATTAATACAGCAACAAGCTTTGGATTATGCAAAAATGCCATTCCTAGATACGCAAAAATCATAGTTATCAAGGAAATTATATGAACTTTTTTATTGCCATATTTTGCTGATAAAATTCCGATTGGAATTGCAACAAGAAAACATATTAGATTAAATACCGCAAAACAAATTGACGAAAAGTTTGTACCAAGCAGCATTGCGTTGGAATATTCAGTAGTAATTTCTTCAGTAACCGTACTCAAATCAGGCACGGCAAATACTGTATGAATAGAATACTGAGTAAAGAAAATCATCATACACATAGTACCAATCCATGTGAAAAATTGCATTGTACAAATTTTTGACACTTCGGGAGAAAGCGCAAAGAAATTCTTCAAAGAATCCCAGAATGTATCTTCTTGGGTATCCGCAACAGCCTTTTCCTCAATCTGTTCCTTTTTTGTTTGATGTTCTTTTATTGTTATACAGGTCCAAATCATTCCAAGAGTAAACGCAAGTGCCGCCATAATAAACTGAGCAGGAATAGACATTTGATAATTAAACGCCCATCTTAAAAACGGAGCCGTACCAGCTGCTACGACAGAACCCAGACCTATTGCAAGACTTATATAAGAATTTGCAAGTGAATGCTGTTCTTGCGGAACAACGTCAGGAATTAACGCTCTATAAGGACCTTGCGCAACATTTACGCAGGCATCAATTACCCAAATCATAATAGCCGCAATTAAAAGAGCCGTCCAGGAAGGAAGATTTAAACCCGTGAGATTATGCAAAGTTTCGGCAACACCTGCCGAATTCGGAAAAATCCACAAAGCCAGAGAAGCCAACAATGCGCCGCCAAGAAGATATGGACGACGTCTGCCAAAAGGAGAAACCGTTTTATCACTCAACGCTCCGACTAAAGGCTGAACAACCATCCCCGTGAAAGGACCTGCAAGCCATATTAACCCGTAGATAAACGGCGAAGCCCCCAACCCCTCTGTCACAGGTCCAGAGAGAATAATTCTCATCTGCCAGGCAAATTGAAGCCCGAAAAATCCAAGACAAAAATTTAAAAACTGAGCAGTTGTAAACTTTTTCAACACATGATTATCTTCCATCATTATTCCCCCAAATACACTCACTTCTTGTATATTCAGGATACACTGAACAAGAAACCGCGTCAAGAGAACAAATGAAGAATAATTAGATTTTTACTGGATAATCTTCTTTTATTTTCCAGCCGTCACGTATAATTTTTGCAGAACAACAGGCTCCTGTTTCTTTGCAATTTTTGATTATAGTTTGTTCCGACCACCCAGGACATGGCTGCATTATAATTCCTCGTTCATCCCTGTCAAACAAAAAAACATCCCGTCCAAGCATATTAGGAGCTTTACCCCCATTCAAATCAACATATATATAGTTCAAATCAATTAGAGTATTATTCTCATCAAAAGTGTTTACGACATTAATTATTGTAGTCCCATCAGTGAGTTTAAATGTTGTTCGTGCGCTCGGGTATACTACACTAAAAACAATTTGTCTGCCATCAGGCCGTTTAAAAGGAGATTCAGCACTATAGCCACAATCTTTATACGTTTTGCATATTTTTAAAACCTGAAGATATGGCTTCCAGTACTTATTAAAATACACCTCATTTCCAAGGATTTTAGGCAAGTCCCAATACTTATACTCTCCATTGTCAAGTTCCGACCGTTTCAATGCCTGATTCATTGTTGTATAGAACTTTTGTAACTGTGCAACGGTTGTATTTTCTCGGTATTTTCTAATTACAGCAGGAATAGTCATTGACGCAACAACCCCGACAATTCCAAGAGTTATCAAAACTTCAGAAAGAGTAAAGCCTTTTTTCAATTCCACAATCTCCTATAATATAAATTATAACTATATTTATATAAATTGTATCATAATTAGTATAATTTATCAAGACAGTTGAGATTACAAACCAGAAACTCTATTATGTAGAAATGAATTACAAATTTGACGACATATCAGTGATGAATTTTCTCAAAATACTCGTTACCAGTCGCGGATTATCTTTGAGAAAATTATTATTAAAACTCAGCAATGAAAAAGGATACAGTAACAGCTATCCCGGATTTTACAATAAACTCAAAAACAGCACTATAAAATTTAGTGAAGTAAAAGAAATAGCTGACACGTTAGGTTTTGAAATTATATTTAAAGACATTAAATAAAAATATCTTAATAAAGGCAGAAACTATTTTACAATTTCTGCCTTTTAAAAAGTTACTTAATACGTTTTACAGCGGCATCTACCAATCCCTTAAACAGCGGGTGCGGTCTTTCCGGACGGGATTTAAATTCAGGATGGAATTGTGATGCCACAAACCAATCTAACTGAGGAATTTCTACAATTTCAGCAAGCATTCCATCTGGCGACATTCCTGAAAATACAAGCCCTGCATCTTCAATCCTTTTTAGATATTCTGAATTTACCTCATATCTGTGACGGTGACGTTCGGAAATCTTATCAGCACCATAAGCCTTATGAGCCTTAGAGCCTGATTTCAGCATACAATCATAAGCCCCAAGACGCATTGTTCCGCCGTAGCCGTGAACATTTTTTTGCTCAAGCATCAAGTCGATAACAGGATTTTGCGCATTTTCATCAAATTCTTTTGAATTCGCATCCTTAATTCCGACAACATTTCTAGCATACTCAATAACTGCACACTGCATACCCAAGCATAAACCGAGAAATGGAAGATTATTTTCTCTTGCATAACGAATAACATTCAGCTTGCCTTCAATCCCCCTCACGCCAAATCCCCCGGGTACAACAACAGCCTGAACATCTTTTAGCATATCATTGCAAACAGAAAAATCTACACATTCCACTGAATTTATCCATTTTATATCAACTTTAACGTCATCTGCATAACCTGCATGTTTCAAAGATTCTACCACCGAAATATACGCATCAGAAAGCTTTGTATATTTACCGGCAATCGCAACTTTCACTGTACCATGCGGATTTTTGATATTATTAACAAGTTTTTCCCAATTTGTTAAATCGGCTTTTTTGTTCTCAATTCTAAGCATATCAAGAATTACAGCCGCCATATTTTGTTCTTCCAAGGCAAGCGGAACTTCATAAATACTTTTCATATCACGACATTCAATAACAGCATCTTTTGGAACGGAACAGAACAATGCAAGCTTTTCTTTTTCTGTTTTCGGAATAGGTTTTGTTGTTCGACAAACGAGAATTTCAGGCTGAATACCATAACTTCTCAAAACTTGCACACTATGCTGAGATGGTTTCGTTTTCAACTCTCCGGATGTTGGGAGATACGGTAAAAGAGTTGTATGAACGGAAATAGCATTTCCTATACCTGCTTCCGCCTTAAATTGTCTTATTGCCTCAATAAACGGCAAACTCTCGATATCCCCGATTGTTCCGCCGATTTCAATTAACTGAAAATCAGGCTTAAATTGTTTTGTAGCCCCTAGAATTCTTGATTTGATTTCATTTGTAATATGCGGAATAACCTGAACAGTAGCCCCCAGATAATCCCCGCGGCGTTCTTTTTCAATTACTGTTTGGTAAACACTGCCGGAGGTAATATTATTAAATTTACCCAAATTAGTATCCGTAAATCTTTCGTAATGCCCTAAATCCAAATCGGTTTCTGCACCATCATCCGTAACGAAAACCTCTCCATGCTGGAACGGACTCATAGTCCCAGGGTCAACATTTATATAAGGGTCAAATTTCTGATTAATAACGGAAAACCCTCTTGCTCTCAGAAGACGTCCTAAAGATGCGGCAATAATACCTTTTCCCAAAGAACTTACAACTCCGCCTGTAATAAAAATATATTTTGTCATATTTAACCCCAATCTTATTTTGTATTCTTAAATCCATTGAAGAACTCCCGCAAAATTAGCGGGAGCCTGTAATCTAATTAATTTTCGGAACTTTAAAAAATCCGTTTTCTTCTTCTGGCGCATTTGCCATAAGTTCTTCTTTTGTATGTTCATAAACAACTTTGTCTTCACGCATAACGTTTACGAAATCAATAACCTGTGTCATAGGTTTAACATTTGAAGTATCGACTTCATTCATCTGATCTACATACTTCAAAACATCGCCTAATTGTTTTGTATAAAGTTCTTTTTCATCCTCTGTCAATTCCAAACGAGCAAGCTTAGCTACGTGTTCAACATCTTTTATGGTAATCATAATTCACTCCGAAATCTGCACTGTACAAGTATTTTAAGAACATAACATAAAATATGCACAGCCTTTCCTTACTATTCTTTGATAATAACATAAAATTTTCGCATGAGAAAGATTTATTAATTATATTTAAATATTTTTACATACGGAAAACTCATGCTATAATATATTTAAGATTGGAGATTTATTCTTGAAAAGCAAGTCTAAAACAACGGCGTCACTTGAAGAATTGCTTGCACAATACAAAAACTGCACCGATTCAAAGAAAAAGAGAATGCTTCATATTAGTATAGTCGAAAACACAATGGAACTTGTTAAAAGCATTGCCATTTCTATTTCAATGCAATCGGGAATTTCTCACGAGGATTTAATACAGGTTGGCTCACTCGGACTGATTAAAGCCATTGAGTTTTACAAACCTGATATGAACACAAAATTCACGACTTACGCAATATATTTTATCAAAGGCGAAATCAGACACTATCTAAGGGATAAGGCTTCTCTCATAAAAACTCCGAGAGAAGTTCAGGAACTTTTGCTAAAAATCAATACGGCGAAGAAAAAGCTTGCGGAAACAGGCTTTATTGAACCTTCAAACGAACAAATCGCAGAATTTTTAAATGTTCCGGTTGAAAAAATTGTAGAAGTCTGCAACATAGATATCTGCAGAAATACTCTTTCTCTCGACCAGTCAATAATATCCGATAACGAAGAATCTTCACTTTTGGATAAAATTCCGTCAGAAGACTATCAGGAATTTCAAAATTCGCATGAAAACAAAATTATGCTTGCCGAAACGATTGAAAAACTTCCGCCAGAATTAAAAGAAGTTATTAAATTGAGCTTCTATAAAGATTTAAACCAGCGCGAAATCTCTGAAATTATGAACATGTCGCAAATGCAAGTTTCAAGAAGGCTGAAAAAAGCCTTGAATAAAATGTACGAACTTATAAAACATCACGAGAATTGAGGGACATCATGCTATTTTTTATAATATTACTTCTGTTTATATTCTGCATAGGAACGGTAATAGGAAGTTTTTTAAATGTGGTTATATTGAGAGCTTTCAGCGGAGAATCCATTGTTCTTCCTCCGTCAAAATGCCCTAAATGCCACAACAAATTAAAATGGTGGCATAACATTCCTATACTTTCATACATTTTACTCAGAGGAAAATGCTATTTTTGCAAAGAAAAAATCAGTATTCAATACCCGATATTAGAGTTTATTACAGGAATAATTTTTCTATTAGTATTCTTAAAATTCGGATTAAGAATTGAAACCATTTTTGGATTTATTACAGCAAGCCTCTTAATTGTAATTTCTGCAACGGACATAAAAGAACGAGTTGTTTTTGACGCCCACACATATTCTCTTATCGGGGTCGGACTGGTTTATGCGATTTATCTGACAATAATGCAGATAATAAATATTAATACATCTTCAATAACTTTCCATATAACGACAGAGTGGGTTTTAAACAACCCTATAACAACATCAATAGCAGGAGTAATCCTCGGGGCTGTGAGTATGGAAATTGCCGCCAGAACGGGATATTTACTTGCAGGCTCACGTGCATTCGGAGATGGAGATACGTACAATGCGGCAGGGCATGGGGCAGTTTATGGCTGGAAAAATATTCTGATAATTCTTGCAATGAGCGTAATTATTCAGTTAATTTTTACAATGCCGTTATTTATTAAAAAACTCATCAAACGCAAAGACTGGAATATTCTAATTCCGCTTATACTTTTCTTTATTTATGCGGCAGGCTATTTATTTTTCCAGCACCATTCATTTTTTAATAATATTTACATAATGAGTGCAGCTATAACAATTTTATTTGCTCTTGGCTTATGGACATGTATAGCAATTCTGAGAGGACTAAAAAATCCTGATACTTTGACCCTTCCGTTTGGTCCGGCATTGGCAATTGCAGGATTAATCGTTTTATTGATTTAAAAAAAAGCCCTTATTTATTAGGGCTTTTTTATTATGATTTAGATTTTTATACAGCGCACATACATTCAGATTCGGAACTAACACTACAGAAATTGAATTCGCCTGAATGTTGTTCTGAGTACATAACACCGTCAATTTGAATTTCTTCACACTGTCTGAGAGAAGACAATGGCAAGTTTTTCGCAGTTTTTGAATCAATAACCAATTTTGAAACTCTCAAATCTTTTGGTAATTGTTCAATTTTTGTGCTTCTGATATTTAGATAGCTTGTTTTAATATCAGAGTTAAGTTTTAAAATGTTTGATTTTTCCATATTCAAGCTTTCAGTCCATACATGAGAAGGCAATTTTTTAATTTTAGCACCTGACATATCAACACTTTGAGCATCAATAGGTTTTTCAATACTTTTAATCTCAGCACCTGACATGTTCAAGCTTCCGCTAACCCATCCGATTGATAATTTATCAATTGTACATTTTGAAATGTTCAAACTTCCTTCAACATGATCCAATTCTAATTTTTTCATAGTACAGCCTGACAAATCCAAATCGCCGCCGCTGTAATTGCTAATTAACTGTTCAAAATCCTTTTTCATAAATATCCTCCTTGTTTGTATAGCAGAAATATAACGAAAACTTTTTCTACAGACATCCACTAAATAAATGTTTTTTATGCGGGATTACATATTAGATAAAACATATTCACGCTATATTAAAAGTATAGATAATAAATATATAAATCATTATAAAGATAAAATTTGCAAAGTTTCTTTTAAGATTTCTTCAGCGGACGCATTATCTTTTAAGACGGCAACAGCCTTAGACATAGCAGATTTGATTTCATCACGTTCATACCAGAGAGAAGTCAGAACCGTTTGAGCATCATCCATTGCCTGTGAATTTTGTTTGGTTGTTGTCTTAATTTCGATAGGCTCATCATGCTTATAATTCATAAGTTTATCTTTCAATTCAAGAATAATTTTCTGAGCAAGCTTAGGTCCTACACCTTTTGCTCTGGTTAGCTCTTTGTAATCACCTTGAATTACAAATCCGATAAGCTCTGAAGATTGAAATTCATTAATCAAAGTCAGTGCCATTTTACTGCCCACACCGGAAACCGAAGTCAGAATATTAAAAATATCTCTTTCTTCTTTGTGCAAACAACCGCACAAACTCATTTTATCTTCACGATGCAAAAGTATTGTATAAATTTTTATTTCACTGCCGTTATCCGGCAAACTAGAAAAATCTCTGGCTGTAATCTCTAGCAGATACCCGATACCAAACGCTTCAACCGTTGCATAAGTACCTTTTGAAGTATTATTTTTACAAGCAACTATTCCTTTTATATAATCGTACATATTACTCCTTCAAAGAATTTTTAATATCTGCAACGGCACGTTCAAGTTCTTTACTAACCTTTAATTCATCTTTTATTTTTTCATAAGAATAAAGCATTGTCGTATGTTTCTTGTTAAAAAATTCGGCAATACTTTCAAAACTTTTTTCTGTAATTTCTCGTGCCAAATAAACAGCAACATGTCTTGAGGCCGAAATTTTCTGACTTCTCGCAGAACTTTTAAAATCAGAGATAGAAACTCCATAATAATCCGCTGTGGCTTTCGCAACATCTTCAACAGTAATAGCTTTTTTTAAACTTTCACAGTTAAGAACTTTTTTGGCGAATTCAAGGGTCACTGGTGCCTGTTCAATTGAAGCATACGCAGTCACCTTATTAAATGCGCCTTCCAGCTCTCTGACATTATTAACAAAATTATTTGCGATATATTCAAAAACACTAAAATCCGCTTCTAGAGAAATCTGATTAGCGAGATTTTGTAAAATAGCAACTCTTGTTTCAAAATCCGGCGGGGTTATATCTGTTACAATCCCCATCTCAATACGGGTTCTTAATCTGTCAGGCAGAGTCGGAATATCTTTAGGCAATCTGTCAGAAGTTATAACTATTTGTTTATTACGGTTAAGCAAATCATCAAAGGTATGAAAAACAGCCGTCATCGTTTGGGTTTTAGACTCCAGAAACTGAATATCATCCATTAATAAAACATCGATATTTCTGTACTTATCTCTAAATTCTGCGTCTGCTGATTTTTTCCCCTTTGTCTTCTGCATAGGGTTTATGGAGTTAATAAAATCAGTCACGTATTCTTCTGTTTTTACATAACGAACTTTCAATTTTGGTTTATTAAAAATAATATAATGCCCGATTGCCTGCATAAGGTGAGTTTTGCCAAGTCCGGAACCGCCATATATAAAAAGCGGATTATATTTTTTAGCAGGATTTTGAGCCACAGAATAAGCAAGAGCATGTGCAAAACGGCTATTTTCACCAACCACAAAATTTTCAAACTTAAATTTCAAATTAAGATTAGCAAAAGACTGCATTTGAGAAAGATTTTCCATAGCCTTGCTTTCAGGAGTTTCTTCCTGAACTATAGAACGAGGCTTCTTACTTTCTCGATTCTTTTCCTTACGCTTTTCCTGCTCATATTTTTGGGCTAAATCATCATCATAAGTTATCGTTATTTCAACTTCTTTGCCAAGAATTTTTTGAAAAGCCTCATTTAATTTTGTAAAATAAGTCTGTCTTACAATTTGTACAGCAAGAGCATGGACAGTAATAAGAGAAAAAGTATTATGTTCAAATCCCGCGGCATCCATTGTATCAATCCAAGTATAAAAAGCGTGGTCAGGAATTGTAGATCTTAATTCCGCTTTTACTTCGCTCCAAATTTTTTTAGCTTCCAAAATATCCATATAAATATTCTACTATAAAAATACGTAATATATGATATTGGAATATGTTCATTTCTTTCTCTTTTATTGCGGGTAAAAGAGAAAGAAATGAACCAAAGAAAGAGAAAAACGC